>JAFTPG010000023.1 GCA_017463375.1 Ruminococcus sp.
TGGGGCTGAAATTTAAAACTGAAAGTTTTAGGAAAGGAGTTTGAGGATGACTCCCCACAGTGTGGGGAGATGTCAGCGAAGCTGACAGAGGGGACAGGCGACGGTTAGGAGAACCCTTTTTCAAAAGGGTTTTCCTCAATAATACACGCATATACTTCTGTACGAGCAGTCGTCTTAATGCCGCCTTTTCTTTATTATACAGTCAGCTGATCGGCAGGATCTCCTTGCTTCCGCTTCCGGAAGCTATTCCGAGGCTCTCCCTCAGTGCAAAAATTACAGCAAGGTATACAGCTCCTCCGGCTGCTATTGAAGCAAAAAGAATCATGGAGTCTCCGAATCCCTGCATCTCCAGAAGCTCCGAGACAAGGTACGCAGAAGCTCCGCACATTGCTCCTGCGTAGAGCACTGACGAAAATGGACGGAATGCTATACGAATTCCCGTTTCGACAACGAAAACCTTCAGTGCCGCCGCAAGAATCATCACATAACAAATCGTAGTCGATATCGCCGCTCCGTCAGCTCCCATTGAGGGTATCAGCGCAAGATTTCCTGCCAGCTTCACAACAGCTCCCACAAGCATTATTTTCAGCGGAGCAGAGGCTCTGCCAATTGCCTGGAGCATGCTGAAAAGCGGAAACGACATACACAGACATACCATTCCGGGCATGAGGTATCTCAGCGCATTGACGCAGACCTCAACCTCGTCGGACTGCTTCGGGAAAAGAAAATGCAGTATCTCCCCTGAAAGAACTCCCATTCCGCACGCAGCAGGAACAGCAATTACAGCTGCTGTCAACAGAGCCTGCATTGTCTCCCTGTGCAGAGCCTGCCTGTCATGACTTTCCCATGCCGCAGTCACCGACGGAAGAATTCCCCTGCCAAGCATATTCGTCACCGACGGAATCAGGTTGAACACCGTAAGAGCAATTCCTGCAAACGAGCCGTAGATGAAATGCGGCATATCCTCAGCGGCTATCCCGTTCGGAGCAGTCACAGCACTGCCGAAATATGATATGCAGCCGATCACTGTTCCCATATCAATAAGAGCCGTCAGATTCGTCACAACCGCACTGATTCCCGTCGGAAGAGCTGTTCTGACAAGCTCCCGGGATATCTCTCTGCGGCGCATCACAGTTTTATCAGAACCGCCATGCTTTCTGCGGCTGAATAATCTCATGAACACAAAAAATAACGCAGCTCCTGCTGAGGAAAGAGTCACTCCGAGGATTCCTGCGGCGGCGGCTACAGCTCTTATATCGGTCTGCTCAGGGAAATATTGCAGAACTGCGTCCGCATTCTCAATCACATAGCTGCACAGGAACAGTCCTGCCGCCATCTTCACGATTCCCTCGGCAAGCTGAGAAAGAGCCGTCGGATACATATTGCTAAGTCCCTCGCAGCAGCCTCGCTCGACCGCCGTAATGCATCCGAAAAATACCGACGGAGCTATCATCACCACCGCTGTTACAGCTTCGGGACAGTCAGTTATATATCCGCAGAAGGGCTTCGCAAGAACCGCTGTAAGCAGACTTCCTGCAAGTCCTGCCGCCGAAAAAAGCGTCAGAGCCGTCCGCCTGACCTTGCGTGCGTTTTCGTACATCCCGAGAGCCGCACTCTGCGCTGTCATTCTCGCCACAGCGGAGGATATCCCGGTTACCGTCAGCGCATACACAGGCATGAAAAGACTGTACGCACAGCTGAAATAGCTCATTCCGACTCCGCCGAGCATATTCGTCAGAGGTATCTTGAAAAGAGCTCCCAGAAGCTTTGCCGCCGCTGCCGACAGCATCAGTATCAGCGAACCCTTCAGAAAATTCTGCTTTTTCATGCAAATCAACCCTTTTTTTCATTAATATATGAAAATATATGTTGCTAGTTTTCAAATTATGTGGTATAATTATAGTTAGTTCTGCGATATTCACAAAATTATCGCAGCGCTTACGGACTTATCACTAGCTTCGTATCCATATACTTTTATCAGAAAGGCGGGTACTACCGTTATGAATTATAAATTCTCGGATAAGGTCAGCGGTCTGAAAGCCTCTGCAATCAGAGAAATTCTGAAATTCACCTCTGTTCCCGGAGTTATTTCCTTTGCGGCAGGAAATCCTGCTCCCGAGGCTTTTCCGACTGAGAAAATTGCGGAAATTTCCGCTGAGCTTCTCAGGGATGACCCCATTCTTGCTCTCCAGTACAGCATCACAGAGGGCTATACTCCCCTGCGCGACCTGCTCAAGGAACAGCTGAGAGCCAAAAACTGCTTCAATTCCGATATCGACGACCTGATCATAACCTCAGGCGCTCAGCAGGCTAACGAGCTTTCATGTAAGGTTCTCCTCAATGAGGGTGACACTCTTATCTGCGAATCTCCCAGCTTTATCGGCTCGATCAACGCTTTCAAGTCCTACAATGTAAACCTCGTCGGCGTTGAGCTTGAGGAGGACGGCATTAATCTCGAAAAGCTCGAGGAAGCTCTCAGAACTGAGAAAAATGTCAGAATACTCTACCTTATCCCCAACTTCCAGAACCCTACAGGACGTACAATGTCTCTCGCTAAGAGAAAGGCTGTATATGAGCTTGCGTGCAGATATGACTTCATTATCCTCGAGGATAATCCATACGGCGACCTCCGTTTCGCAGGCGAGGACATTCCCTCTATCAAGAGCATGGACACCGAGGGCAGGGTCATCTATACGGGAACCTTCTCGAAGATTCTTTCTCCCGGCTTCAGAACAGGCTATGTTTCGGCTCCGGCTGAGATTATCCAGAAAATCGTTGTCTGCAAGCAGGTTTCGGACGTTCACTCCAACATCTGGGCACAGGCTGTATGCCACCGCTTCATGACTTCCGTTGACCTTGACGAGCATTTCGCTAAGCTCAGAAGCATCTACAAGGAAAAATGTGAGCTTATGTGCTCCTACATAGACAGCGGCTTCTCTAAGAAGATCTCCTATTCAAAGCCTGAGGGCGGTCTCTTTATCTGGTGCACTCTCCCTGAGGACTGCGATATGCCTGCGTTCTGCACTAAGGCTGTTAGGGACTACAAGATCGCTGTCGTTCCCGGAAGTGCGTTCTGCATCAAGGAGTCCGACAAGACAAGCTCGTTCCGACTCAACTTCTCTACACCCACTAATCAGCAGATTTCCGACGGTATGGAGATTCTTGCCTCTATGACAAGAGAAATGTTCGACTGATTACTATAACTTTTTATTTTTATATTTTATTTTGAAAGGATTGTTTTATTATGGCAAACAGACTTACAGACAGATATTCTGTCACTCAGAAATATCTCGTGACCAGAGGTCAGGCTATCAACTTCCCTCCGAAGTTTTTCAACCAGAACTTCAAGAAAGACGACGTTTACGGCGTTGTTGTTGATATTCCCATGAGCCCCGAGGTTCTCGGAACTATGGTATGCTTCATCAACGGTGCTGCTAACCTCTACTTCAACAACGGCGGCGAATATGCAGGTGCTGCTCAGAAGTACAGAAACCTCGTTCAGGCTTCCCACAATCTCGTTGCAAATGCAGGAATTCTCCTCCCGAAATGCAATAAGGTAAAGGCTTATGACCTCCCCACAGGCAGAAATCATAACATCTTCCTCCTCACAAAGGGCGGAATCTATAAGGCTGAGGTCAAGCCCGGTCTTATTCCCGAGGACCAGCCTGAGCTTCGTTCAGTTTATGTTCTCTATCAGAACGTTCTCAAGGAGCTCAGAAACTGTCAGCTCAAGGATGAGCACGACAGACGCATGAACTCTGCAAAGTAATTGCTTAAATTTGTTTTAGGAGAGATTTTTTCACTATGGAAGATAAAAAGCTGATTTTCAGCGGTATTCAGCCTACCGGTACCTTTACTCTCGGCAACTATATCGGTGCCGTGAGAAACTGGGGTAAGCTTCAGGAGGAATATAACTGCATCTACTGCGTTGTCGATATGCACGCTATTACTGTAAGACAGGATCCCGTCAAGCTCCGTCAGAACAGCATGAACGCCTATGCGCTCCTCATGGCTTGCGGTGTTGACCCGCAGAAGTCTATCCTCTTTATCCAGAGCCACGTTAAGACCCATGCCGAGCTCAGCTGGATCCTCAGCTGCAATACTCAGTTCGGCGAGCTTTCAAGAATGACTCAGTTCAAGGACAAGAGCCAGCGCCATGCTGATGACGTCAATGCTGGTCTGTTTACATATCCCGTGCTTATGGCTGCGGATATCCTCGCTTATAATGCTGATCTCGTTCCGGTCGGAGCTGACCAGAAGCAGCACCTTGAGCTTGCAAGAAATATCGCTCAGCGCTTCAATCAGCGCTATGGCGAGTTCTTTACTGTTCCCGAGCCGTATATCCCCGAGGTCGGCGCTAGAGTTATGTCGCTTCAGGACCCCACTAAGAAAATGTCCAAGTCCGACGACAACCCCAATTCCTGCATCCTCATTCTCGACGACAAGGATACTATTATCCGCAAGTTCAAGCGCGCTGTTACTGACAGCGAGGCTGAGGTCTGCTACAGAGAGGGCAAGGACGGTATCAATAACCTCATGTCCATCTATTCAATCGTTACGGGCAAGGACTACGACAGTATTACCTCCGAATTCGCAGGTAAGGGCTACGGCGACTTCAAGCTCGCTGTGGGTGAGGCTGTTGCCGACCACCTCGAGCCTATCCGTACAGAATTTGACCGTCTCAGCAAGGATAAGGCTTACCTCAAGCAGTGCTACACCGAAGGTGCTGAAAAGGCTCTCAGATATTCTCAGAGAATCGTTTCTAAGGTCTACAGAAAGGTCGGTTTCGTTGACAGAACCTGATTTTTCGGCTGTGACTCGTTAAATTTTACAAAAGAATACATATATCAGGCACTTATTACGCAAAATCTACAAAATTGAAGAAATGGGTTGCTTTTTATCGTATTTTAGGGTATTATATTACTTAGCCCGTCATTAAGGAAGTGTTGTTCCAATGGTTGAATTCAGTCAGAAGGATAATTATAATATAGACGATTTAATCGAAATCGTAAGGCTTTTAAGAAGCGAGGGCGGCTGTCCCTGGGACAGAGAACAGACCCATAAATCTATTAAAAGCGAGTTCATCGAAGAGGCTTGCGAGGCTATCGAGGCTATTGACCTCGAGGATACTGCACTCCTCAGAGAAGAACTGGGCGACGTTCTCTTGCAGGTCGTTTTCCATTGCCGGATCGAAGAGGAACTTGATTCCTTTAAGTTCGACGATGTGTGCGACGAGATCTGTAAGAAGCTTATCGTTCGCCATCCGCACGTTTTCGGCGATACCATCGTTAATTCTACTGATGATGTGCTGAAAAACTGGGATTCCATCAAAAAGGAAACCAAAGGTCAGGAAACTTATACTGATACGCTCAACAGCGTCGCTAAGTCGCTTCCGGCTCTCATGAGAGCTCAGAAGGTCGGCAAGCGTGCTATGCGTGCAGGCATGGACTTCAGATCCGCTGAGGACGCTATGGCTTGTATCAGCAGCGAAAAGGCTGAGCTTGAGGAGGCTGTCGCTTCCGGCGATAAGCAGAAAATTGAAGAGGAGCTCGGCGATTTGCTGTTCTCCTGCGTAAATACTGCCCGTCACCTCGGTATTGACGCTGAGCTTGCTTTGAAGGCTGCTACTGATAAGTTTATCCTGCGCTTCTCAAAAACTGAGGAGCTTGTCGCTTCAGATTCCCTCGACATGAAAGAGCTCACGATTGAAGAGCTGGATGTTTATTGGGATAAATCAAAAAAATTTTTCAAAAATAACGGAGGTAACTAACAATGACAAAAACAGAACTCATCAACGCTATCGCTGATAAAACAGGAAGCTCTAAGAAGGACGCTGCTACAGCTCTTGACGCTGTAATCTCAACAATCACTGAGACTCTCGAGAGCGGCGACAAGGTTGCTCTTACAGGCTTCGGTACATTTGAGGTTCGCGAGAGAGGCGAAAAGACTTGCATCAACCCCAAGACTAAGGAAAAGATGGTTTGCCCTCCCTGCAAGGCTCCCGCTTTCAAGGCTGGCAGAGCTCTCAAGGAAGCTGTAAACAAGTAATTCCAGCTGATTTGTTCACAGGGTACGGCATCTTCGCCGTACCTGTTTTTATTTCGGAAAGGATTTTTTCGTATGAGACTTGATAAGTATCTTAAAGTTACCCGTCTTATAAAAAGAAGAACCGTCGCTAACGAGGCCTGCGACGCTGAGAAGGTTTCCGTTAACGGAAAGCCTGCCCGTGCCTCCTATGACGTGAAGGTCGGTGATATTATAGAGATCAACATGGGCGCAAGACCGCTCAAGGTTAAGGTTACCAACGTCACTGAGCACGCTACTAAGGAAAATGCGGCGGATAATTATGTTGTAATAGAAGAATAAATCAGGGGACGCCCTCTCTTGCAGGGCGTCCCCTCTTAAAAAACAGTCCGCAGGACTGTTTTTTAATTCACCCCTTGCGGAGCGCCTTTCAGGGCAAAGAGTTTCGCTCTCTGCGGAGAGCGACGAGGAGCACTGCCCCTCGACCCCGCCAGCCTTTTGAAAAAGGCTGGACCGAAAACTTTCGCATTAAACTACCATTAGCTAAATATACAAAAACAGCGGCCGCAATGACCGCTGTTTATTTTTTATTCTGCTGACGCGCTTTCGTTGATCTCGTTGATGTATGTTTCTACTGTTGCATAAATCGAATCGTATGTCTCGTTCCACGGAACTCCTCTTGCGGAATTTCTGAGATTGCTGTCAAGCAGGTCTCCGCAGTCTGCTGAAACGCCCTTTGAATAGTCAAAAATCGGATTAGCGTCGGCAAGCTCCTGCATGCTGTTCTTCATCTCGATCATTTCCTCAGTCCAGCCGTAGTCGTCAACCATCTGCTGGTCAGCGATCTCCTTAGCCTCCTCGGTAATGAGCGTGAATCTCTTACAGTCGAGATACTTGGCAACGCCCTCGGGATTCTGAGCGCCCTTAACCATTACATAAGACTCCATGCCTACAGGAATGTAATACTCATCAGCCTCGGGATCCTTAGGCAGTGGAACAAAGAATGCGTCCTCGCCGAAATCTCCCTGCCACTGGTCGGGACTGCAATAGAAAGTATAAAGACCAACAGGATAGAAGAGAGTCTTGCCCTCGCCGATATATTTAGGTCTTGCGCTCCAGCCGTAGTCACCTACGCCGATGGCGATACAGTTAGTTGTATAAAGCTCGTACATCCAGTTCTGCACACGCTCCATAGCCGGGTCGCCGATGTTGTTTACAAGCTCTCCGTCCTCGAGACCAATCGGAGGAACGCCGATCGTATTCATAAGGCCGAACTCAAACCACCAGCCGTCGATACCGTACTTCTGATTGTCGGTATCAACAAAGCCTTCGAGCATTTCCTGGAATGTATCCCATGTCCACTCGCCCTTCTCATAAAGCTCAGCGGGATCCTCAAAGCCTGCTTCCTGAATGGTTTTTCTGTTGTAAACTACAGCGCACATATCGCCTGTAGCCTGAATAACAGCCATATAGTGCTTGCCGTCCCACATAGCACTGTCATTGACTTCCTGAACGTCCTCCCAGAGCGGAGAGCTGAAGTCTATGTAATCATCGACAGGCTGGAACATACCTCTTACAGCGCCCTTAGGGAATGCGTCCATGTTTCCTGCATAGAAGAAGTCAACGCCGTCGCCGCTGTTGATCGCCTCAGCGAGCTTCTCGTAGCGGTTGTCGAAAGTCACCTGATGGTATTCAATCTCACCGCCGTAGCGTTCCTGGAAAACAGCGAGGTCTGTAGGAACATTCTTACCTGTTCCATCGGGATTGATATCCCAGTCGGACATCCACTTAATAGTTTTATTTTCAAGCTCACCTGTAAGGAGATCGCTTTCAGCTGCAATGCTGTTGATCTCCTCTCTTGTAGCGGAATCGAGGTCTTTGCTGATCTTTGAAGAAGCACTTTCCTCATCAGCGCATGCAAAGAGGGACATTGACATTGCGGTAAGGATAAGAGCTGAAATAAAGGCTTTAGTCTTTTTCATGTTATTAAAACACTCCTTTTAACAGATTCAATTTCTCTTATTATAACATTTTTAGCCTTTCCTGTCAATGTCCATTTTAGATAGAAATTCAGCCGTATTATGGTCATATTGCCAAATCAGACGCAGTTTTTTTGTACGTTTTGTTAATGCTGTGCTTAAATGAACTATCTCCACTTAATTCTTTCCGCAGCCGCTATTTTTTCTTATACCGCACGTTTCCCTCATTGAGCATACCGCACATCCCTTTGCTCCTTTTTGCAGGAAGCTGTCCGAGACTCCTATGATCGCAGTCACAGACTTTGACGGAATCAGCAGACTGTTTTCAGTAACAGTCAGACCGATCCTCCTTGCGGCATTGAGATACAGAAGAATCTCCTTTTGCAGGTCAAGAGGAAGATCTCCGTAACCGGGACTGAACCTCCATGTACGGTAAGGAGCCTGAAGCTGCGAGAAAATCTCCTCCTCGGCACGGTCGCAGACCTGCTCTATCGCAGCACTGCAAATACAATCGGCAGCAAGAGCCTCTGCAACTCCGCTGATTCCTGCACGGCGTATGAGCTTGTCAGCCTCTGAGGTAAGAGTCGCTGCAAGGAGAACGACCCTCGTACAGCCGCTGAGATGCTTTCTGATGGCGTCTCCGGTGAGAGGTGCACTCATCCCGTCGATATATATTCCCCGCTCTTCAAAGCGCAGAGAAGCCTCTCTATAGACATATTTCGGAGCAAGACTGCTGCGTACAGTCTCCTCGGCACGGTCAATGAGCTCCTGAACCTGAGCGTCCGGCTCGCCCCGTACTCCCATATAGCGAGCCGCTTCGGATTTTGAAATAGGATTCAGCTTCATTTTCTACTCCTAATCTATCGACCAGTCGATTTCTTCCATTCCGTTTGCACGGAGAAACTCGTTTGCCTTTGAGAAGTGACGGCATCCGAAGAACCCGTTATACGCCGAAAGCGGACTCGGATGAGCTGACTTGAGTACAAGATGATTTGGATTTGTTATAAGCTGAGCCTTGGTCTTTGCGTCAGCTCCCCACAGCATAAACACCATTGGCTTCTCACGCTGATTCAGGAGCTTGATCACATCGCCCGTGAACTCCTCCCAGCCGAGTCCGTGGTGGCTTCTCGCACGATTCGCACGCACTGTCAGAACCGTATTCAGCAGGAGAACTCCATTCTGCGCCCACTTTGTAAGCTCACCGTGCTTGCCGGTATTGTCGATACCTATATCATCCCTGATCTCCTTAAAAATATTCACAAGCGACGGCGGAGGAGCTACTCCCTTACGCACGGAAAAACTCAGACCGTGAGCCTGTCCCTCGCCGTGATAGGGATCCTGTCCCAGAATCACGCACTTTACATCATTATAGGAGGTCAGCTTCAGAGCATTAAAAATGTCGTACATTCCCGGGAAAATGCGCTGTGTTCTGTACTCCTGAATCAGAATCTGACGGAGTCTGAGGTAATATTCCTTTGTAAATTCGTCTTTGAGCAGCTCGTCCCACTCATTTTTGAACTCGACCATAAATTCCTCCAAATTAATCAGGGCGACCTGAAGCCGCCCCATTTTACTTTAATTTAAAATTGTATCCTCGTAGTACTTGAACTTCACAAGTGTATTGCGTCTGTATGTAAGAGATCCCTGCTGATTGAAGGGCATTCTCTCATAAGCTGCTCTGGAGCACTCGATTTTAAGAGTCTTGCCTCTTCTTGTCACAAAAACAAGCTCGTAATATTCGTCTATAAGCTTGGTCTGACCTGTACTCTCGATAACTCTGAGACGGTCATCGCTCTTTCTGATGAGAGTCGCCATCTCAACGAGTGGCTCGGAAGTCTTTTTCTGATAGTCCTCGTTCGGGTACATTCTCTGAGAAGTATTAACGTTGCCGCTGTACTGACCGTTCATCGGCAGTCCCTTCTGGTTGCCTTTGCCATTTTTCGGCATATCGTCATCATCACGCTCCTCGAGAAAAATCGACAGGAATTTCATAACCGGACTCTTTCCTCTGAAAAGAAGAATTGCAAGAATCAGCACCACTGCAATTCCGCAAAGCAGTATAATAAGATTTCGCATCTGATCTGTCATTTCGTTGTTCCATACCTTTCTATTTTACTTGATACCATCGGGATTAAGCTTAGTGAAGTTCCAGCTGTCAGCACACATCTCGTCGATGCCTGATTCAGCTGTCCAGCCGAAAAGCTCCTTAGCTTTGGATGCATCCGCATACGACTCTGCAATATCGCCGGGACGTCTGGGAGCAAACCTTCTTGGAATCGGCTTTCCGCAGGCTTTCTCATAGGCATCCGCAACCTGAAGGACGCTCGAGCCGCTTCCGGTTCCGAGGTTTACAGGCTCGAAGCCGCAATGCTCCCCGGCATACCTGATTGCACAGACGTGGCCCTTTGCAAGGTCAGTAACATGAATATAATCACGCACTCCTGTTCCGTCGGGAGTTTCGTAATCATTGCCGAACACGCTGAGCTGAGCAAGTCTGCCCGACGCCACCTGAGCAATATACGGCACAAGGTTATTGGGAATTCCGTTCGGATCCTCGCCGATGAGTCCGCTTTTGTGCGCTCCGATAGGATTGAAATACCTAAGCGCAACTGCGCTGAACTCGCTGTCAGCCGCACACACATCACGCAGTATCTGCTCGATCATAACCTTGGTGTAGCCGTAGGGGTTCGTCGCCGAGGTCGGCATATCCTCCTTATATGGAGCTTCATTATTGACGCCGTAGACAGTTGCTGACGATGAGAAAACGATCCTCCTGCAACCGAACTCACGCATAACCTTCAGCAGCACGAGCGTGCCGGTTATATTGTTTGAGTAGTACTCGATCGGTTTGCTGACGGACTCTCCGACAGCCTTGAGGCCTGCGAAGTGAACTACAGCGTCGATCTCGTTTTCTTTGAAAATCCTGACAGTTCCGTCGTAATCGCAGATGTCAGTCTCATAAAAAGTAATTTTCTTTCCGGTAATTTGCTCGATTCTTCCGACAGCCGCCAGCTTGGAATTACTGAGGTTATCCATAATCACAACCTCATAACCCGAATTCAGAAGCTCCACGCAGGTATGACTGCCGATGAAGCCGCTTCCGCCGGTAACAAGAATCTTACCCATATTCATCCCTCCAATTGCTGCATACATACATATATTATAGTACATTTCGTTCGCTTTTGCAAGTTATATTTGCAAATTTCACAGGTTTGTGCTATAATTAATTTGAATTTCATCTCGGAGGTAGTTATGCAGAAGATTTTAGGGTATATGCGAAAGGCGATTCAGGAGTACGACCTGATTCGCGACGGTGACAGAATCTGCGTCGGAGTTTCAGGCGGTAAGGACAGTCTTGTGCTTCTGAACGGTCTGATACTGCTTCGCCGCTTTATCGGTATTGACTATGAGCTTGTGGCTGTGACCCTCGATCCGGGCTTCAACGGCGAACGGGGCGATTATTCCTCAGTTGCCAGACTCTGCGCTGATCATGGCGTCGAATATCATGTGATTCCCACTCAGATCGGTGAGATAGTTTTCGATGTCCGCAAGGAAACTAATCCTTGCAGTCTCTGTGCTCGTATGAGAAGGGGCGCTCTTCATGACGCAACGATTCAGTTCGGGTGCAACAAGATCGCTCTTGGTCACAACTACGACGACGCTGTTGAAACTTTTATTATGAATCTCTTCAATGAGGGAAGAATCGGTTGTTTTTCTCCGATTTCGTATCTCTCCAGAAAGAAGATCCATCTGATTCGTCCGCTTGTCTTTGCTCCAGAGCGTGAGATCCGTAAGGCGGCGCTCAAGAATAATCTTGAAGTTGTTAAGTCAAAGTGTCCTGCTGACGGTCATACCAACAGGCAGAAAACCAAGGAATTTCTCAGCGAAATGGAACGCAGCGACCACGGCTTCATGGACAGGATTTTCGGTGCTATGAAGCGTGCTGACATTGACGGCTGGGGCGGTGCTCATCCAGAAATATACGAAGAATAAACAAAAAGGCTCTCCTTTCGGAGAGCCTTAATTGTTAAGTAATTGCAGTGACTAATTTAAATTAGTCTTCCTTCTTTCTGAGAACGAAAGCAGCACCAGCAGCAACTACGAGACCAGCAGCAGCAACGCCAACGCCAGCTACACCAGTCTTAGGAGACTCTGTCTTAACGGGAGCCTTTGTAGGAGCCTTTGTTGTAGGAGCAGCAGTTGTAGGAGCAGCTGTAGGAGCTACTGTTGTAGGAGCAGCTGTCTCTTCACCAGGAATCTGAACACCACCGTTTACGATACCCTTTGTGAATGTGTAAGCTGTCATGAGAACCTTTGTATCCTCATCAGTTGTTGAGCTTGTGAAGATATCTCCAGGAACGTAGTCAATGCTTACAGGATAGAAGTCGCCAGGCTTAGCAGCGTCTGTTACCTTGAATGTGAGCTCAGCGTAGTTGTTTGTACCAGCATCGATATCTCCAGCTGTTGTGAAGAATGCACCGCCATCATAAAGTGTAGGCTTCTTTGTTGTGATGCTTGTGAGAACGTCGAGGTGGTAAGAAGCGCTTACGAGCTCGAGGTTTGCAGAATCGTAGTTTACGTGGATACCTGTTGAGTTCCAAGCAGTTGTATCAACGCTAACCTTAAGTGTAACCTCTGCACCAGCAGCACCCTCTACTGTATCAACAGTAACGCCAGGCTTTACAGAAGAACCAGCGATCTCATCAGCTGTAAGTGTGATGTAGTTACCAGCAACGTCCTTGTAAACGAAGCCGCCGTCGCTTGTAGGACCTTCAGAAGCAGCTGTGTCAGCTGTTGTCTCCTCAGCTGTTGTGTCAGCAGCTGTTGTCTCCTCAGCTGTTGTGTCGCCAGCTGTTGTTTCCTCAGCTGTTGTCTCCTCAGCTGTTGTTTCCTCAGCTGTTGTAGGCTCAGTAGCTTCGCCCTCAGCGAAAGCAGAGATAGAAGCAACGGATGTTGTAGCAACTGCAGAAAGTGCAAGTGCTGCGAAAATTCTCTTTAATGAATTCTTTCTCATTGTTAATTTTCCTTTCACGTTTTGATAGTTTTATTTATGTTATGTCTGCCGCCTTGCGACGGCAGGCGTTAACATTTCAGTGATTTGTGATGTTTCCTGAGAAACTTTGATTATACACGCTCAAGCATTCTTTCCGGAACTACGATCATCCAGATGTCGTAGTCGGACTTGCCTGTAGTTGTCTGCTTGTTAGCGTAGAATGAGAGGATGTCAGAAGCATCAAGAGCATTGATTGTTCTGTCAACCTTTACACGAGCCCAGTTTGCCTCGTCGAACTCGTTTACATCTGTATCAGCGAGGAATGTTGCGAGATTATCGAGCTCAGCGCTGTCCTGTGAGAACTTGATGGACTTATCAAGTGTTGCGCTTGTCTGAACGTTAGCGTAGTAAGTAAGTACTACGGAAGCGTCGAGAGAGTTAACCTCGTTGTTGAGGTCTGCGTCGCCCTTAACACCGATGTAAGCTGTAACTGTTACAGGGTTGCCGTCGATATCAGTAAGCTGAACGCCGTCAATGTAAAGCGGAACTTCATATGTGAAGTCGATCTCGCTTCTCTTGTATGTGCTTTCAGGAGTTGCGCCGCCGAAATCAACCTCATTAGTTACGTTGAGAGAATCAACATAATCATCAGACCAAATGTACTCCATTTCAACATTTACAATCTGATCCTGAGAGAATCCGCGATTGTCATGTGAGAAGTAGTAGCCGTCAACAACCTCTACAGTCTTTACATAAGAGGAAACAATGTAAGGCTCTGTTGTAGTTGTTGTTGTGGTGGTTGTAGTAGTTGTGGTTGTTGTAGTAGTTGTTGTGCTT
>JAFTPG010000082.1 GCA_017463375.1 Ruminococcus sp.
GTAGGGGCGACCCTTGCGGTCGCCCGAAATAATGTTAAAATATGCCATCGGGCGACCGCAAGGGTCGCCCCTACAGTCAGATTGCAAATATATAATTCTTGAAAGGAGTATGTCTCATGCTGAAAAAAATCCTCGACGGGAAATCCTGTGCGAAGTGCCGTCTGTGCTGCGTTTTCGACAGCTCCGACGTGTGGGAGACTCCCGTATTTACTCAGGAGATCCGTGACAGAATCCTACAGCACTCCCCCGAAACCGAATTCCTCCCCAAAGACGGCGGATTCATATTCAAGGTCGGGGAGCTTTCCGACGGCGAGCTTTTCTCATGTCCTGCGCTGACCGAAAAGGGCTGTATGCTCGGCGATGACAAGCCTTTCGACTGCCGTATCTGGCCGTACCGCATTATGGAAATCGGCGGACGGAGAGCTATTACTCTTGCTTCAATCTGCGAGGAGCTGTACAATCGTCCGCTTTCTCAGCTGACGGAGTTCCTGAAAGAGGGTCTTGCCGAGAGGATTTTCTCCTACGCTCAGGAGCATCCCGAAATCGTCAAGCCTTACGACGAGGGGTATCCTGTACTGATGTTTGAACCAAAATAATTGCAGGGGCGGAAATTATCCGCCCTTTGGTTTTATCCTGATTTAATGATAAACGATAAATTTTTATCGTTATTATTGCTGAATCTCCATATGATTAATGACTCCGTGATTGTGCAATCTCACGATATTTAATGTTATTCGATAAATTATAGTTGACAAACGTTAACGGTGGTGATATACTGTAGTCATCAGCTGAGAATACCATGAAATTACAGTTACGGAGGAAATATTTATGAAACATGAAAATATTCAGAAGATTAATACGTTAGGTAAGGCTATAAGAATACTCAGCAGAATATCAATGGTACTTTGTATAGTCGGTGCGGTATCAGCTATGCTTGTCGGTGGGTATATTGCTGCTTTTGGCGGAGACTTCATAAAGGTAAGCGGTACAGCAGACGCAAGTATTTCAATTGATACAGACGAAATACCTTTTGCAGACAATAAATACATCAATAATATCATAGAGACAATGGGCGATGACCTTGTTATCAGCGAGGAAAGCATCGAATATGGCGATATTGCCAAGTTTAATGTTTCTTCGATCGAGCAAAACGGAAATATCCATACCATAAATGTAGACGGCGATCTTTCTGTTATAAATATGAAGAAAATCAAGAATGAAAAGGTTGCCGAAATTTTTGCCGGAGCTATTGTTCTTATTGCAGCTGCCGTTACACTTGGTTTTGCTGTAAGACTTGCCGAAGCTATCGAGCATTGCAGTTCACCTTTTGAAATTGGCATTGTTAACAAGATGAAGGCTTTTGGGTATTCTCTTATTCCCCCTGCGGCTTTAGGCGGTATTGCAAACGGCTCACTTCTTATAATGGCTATACTTGCAATTGTTGTTATTATCATGATTCATGTTTTCTCTTACGGCGCAAAGCTCCAGCAGGAATCCGACGACACGGTATAAGGAGAGAAGCTATGGCAATAATAGTCAGACTTGACCGTGTGATGGCGGACAGGAAAATGAGTCTCAACGAGCTGAGCGAAAAGGTCGGGATAAGCAACGTAAACCTGTCGAAGCTGAAAACGGGCAAGGCAAGCGCAATAAGATTTTCGACGCTGGAGGCAATCTGTCAGGCACTGGAATGCCAGCCGGGAGATATACTGGAGTATGTGGAGGAATAGAAGCTGTCCGCCGCTGACGTACAAGCGTATTCACCAAAAACACAGACTTTATCTTCCTAAATTTGGTCTTTATATCAATTGATTTTTCCGCCGAAATAGAATATAATATTAGTCACAATGCGGTTTTATGCCCGAATGCGGTTTATTATATTTTAAAGGAATGATTTTTTATGAGTTTAAAGGTTGTAAAGTTCGGCGGAAGCAGTCTTGCAGACGCTAATCAGTTCAGAAAGGTTGCGGCTATCATCAACAGCGAGGAAAGCCGCAGATATGTGGTTCCGTCAGCTCCCGGAAAGAGATTCTCCGACGATATCAAGGTTACGGATATGCTCTATAAGTGCGCTGACCTCGCAGGAAGCGGGATCGACTTCTCGGAAACCTTTAATATTATCAAGGACAGATACAACGGAATCATCAGCGACCTCGGCGTGGATATCAGCCTTGAGGACGAGTTCAACGATATCGCTGCTGAGCTTAAAGCACGTCCTGCAAAGGATTTCGCCGCAAGCAGAGGCGAGTATCTCAACGGAAAAATTCTCGCTGCATACCTTGGATATGAGTTCGTTGACGCTGCCGATGTTATCATTTTCGATACAAAGGGTATGCTTCTCCTCGACGAGACCGTAAAGGCTGTCAGAGAGCGCCTGAGCAGCGTTCACAATGCGGTTATCCCCGGCTTCTACGGACGCACTACAGAGGGCTTTGTAAAGACCTTCTCAAGAGGCGGCTCCGACGTTACAGGCTCTATCGTTGCAAACGCTGTGAGAGCTGAAATCTATGAGAACTGGACAGACGTTTCCGGCTTCCTCGTGACAGACCCCAGAATCGTTGATAATCCCGATGTTATCAATGTAATTACTTACCGTGAGCTTCGTGAGCTTGCTTATATGGGAGCTTCCGTTCTCCATGAGGACGCTATTTTCCCCGTTCGTTCGGCAGGTATCCCGATCAATATCAGAAATACTAACAGACCCGAGGATAAGGGTACTATGATCGTTTCCGACGACTATGACTTCACTGTTGACGATTCCCACACGATCACTGGTATCGCAGGAAGAAAGGGATTCAGCACCATCAATATCGAAAAGGGCATGATGAACAGCGAGACTGGCTTCGGCATGAAGGTTCTCAAGGCTCTCTATGAAAACGGACTCTCATTCGAGCATATGCCCTCGGGTATCGACACAATGAGCATTACTGTTGACAGCGCTAAGCTCGAGCCTGTCCGTGATAAGGTTCTCGCTCAGATCCGTAAGGAGGTCAATCCCGACCACCTCGAAATTGAGGACGGAATCGCTCTCCTCGCCGTTGTGGGACGCAGAATGAAGAACACCAGAGGTACCGTTGCAAGAATCTTTGCTGCTCTCGCTCATGCAAGAATCAACGTAAAGATGATCGACCAGGGCTCCAGCGAGCTTAATGTTATCGTCGGCGTCAGCGAGCACGACCTCAATGAGGCTATCCGCAGAATCTACGATATGTTCATTAACTCAGAAAAAAACTGATTATAGTTACAAATAAGAGCGAACTTTACGGTTCGTTCTTATTTTTTGGTGCACGATGTATATGAAATAGCCTGAATAATTCCCCTATTTAAGCATAATTACGAATTTGGAGCGCAAACACTATATTTCTCAGCCGAAATGTGGTATAATACTAGTATGTAACTTCACAGCCTTTTGGGGAAAACCTTTCTGAAGAAAGGTTCTTCCCCAAGCCCCTTTCCAAAGACTTCCGTTCAAATTTTTCGGATAGGGGCATGTGCCCCTATCCGAAAAATTTAATTGAAAGTTTTAGGGAGGGAGTTTGAGGGATGACCCTTTTTCAAAAGGGTCTCCCTCAATAAGCGGTGAAGAAACACATATTATCACATTCAACCCGATTACAGCAAAGGAGCTATGTCATGGGAAAAGATGTAAACAAGAGAAAGAGCATCAGACGTGCTAAATTTTTAACAGAGCTTATTATCTCCGCAGTAATTCTCGGACTCGGCGGATATGCGATAAAGACTTCGCTGGACAGAGTAACCGATGTTGGAAGCTCTCCGTATGTTGAAACAACGATCGCTGTTCAGGAAATTACCGAGCCTGTAATCGAGGCTCCGGACCCGAATAAAATTATATACGAGAATATCTCTGTTGTGACTAAGGACAAGTTCAAGGGCGACCTAATTCTTGTAAACGTTGACCACCAGTATTTCGGCGGAAATGAGGAGCTTGTCAGCATCAACGAGAAGCTTGACGCTGACGGCAGAGAAACCTACAGAGCTTATGATAATACCGCTCAGATCCTTTCAAAGGTGTATACTCCCCTGAGCAAGCTGCTCGACGATTTCAATGCGGCTACGGGCTATGACGATGTACTTATCGAGGGAGCTTTCCGTACAAATGAGAGACAGCAGGAGCTTTACGATAACGACCTTGCCGCTACAGGCAATACTACCTCCGACCGAGTTGCGCTCCCCGGACACAGCGAGCATGAGTGCGGATATGCCGTTGATTTCGGTATAAATGCCGAGGGCGTTGAGTACGACGGTACTGGCGAGTATGACTGGATCGACAAGAACTGCTGGAAATATGGCTTCATCCTGCGTTATGCCGAGGAAAAAACTGATATAACGCAGATCAAGTACGAGCCGTGGCACTACCGCTATGTGGGAGTTCCCCATGCGTACTATATGTATACAAATGACATCTGTCTCGAGGAGTATATCGAGCTTCTGAGAGACTATACTTATGAGAGCGAGCATCTCAAATTCTCCGACGAGAACGGTACGGAATATGAGATTTATTTCGTTCCATCCGACGACGGCGCAGAGACTACGCTTGTTCCCGTTCCGAGTGATCTGAAATATGAGATTTCGGGAAACAACGCTGACGGCTTTATCGTAACTGTTTATCCCGGTGAGAAGATGGTAAATACCAGCTTCCAGATGTCAACCGAAGCTCCGACAACCGAGGCTGAGGAGACCTCCGAGAGCGGCGAGAGTGAAGATACCTCAGATGAATCCTCTGATGGTGAAGCTTCCGACGACAGCAGTGAAGAGTCATCTGACGAAGAATAATACGCCTTTCGATTCAACAGGAACTCCGTCTCCCATCCACCTGATACAATTGAATAGGTTAAATAAATGAAAACAGGCTGATTCGTGATGAATCAGCCTGTTTTCGTATCAGAGAAGTAATGATTGGAAATCATTTGATATATATTATGCGTGAAAGGATGCAAATATACCGGATTTACTTTTTATTCTCAAACTTCTCCACAAACTTCTCAAGAACATAGAGCATCCTTTTCAGATTATCACCTTGCTCTGGGAAGTCACATCCGATAACCTTCGGAGATACCTGAAATTTCACACGGAAATCTCCCTTCTCGGCAGGAAATGTAACGTCGATCACCTTCTGCCCGAGCATCGCATCCTTAATCTTTATCTTTTTTATCGTTTGAAGATATGCCGACGCTGTGGCAGTTCTTCCCATAAAGCTCTGTATGATAAGCATCCTTCCTCCGCTTGTGAGCGCAACGAAACCGAGTATATTGGAACGTCCGCCGAGTACACCGAGAATGCCTGTCTGCTTGAATCCGCAGTATACGGGGCTGAGAAGCTGTTCACCGCTTAACAGCATGGAGTTGAATGTCTCGTTCATAAATGTCTGATTCAGTTTTATCATTACAAATTCACTTTCTGTCGTACTTTACATGAAGAAGCTCATGAGTCTTGTCACGGAGAATTCCGTCGTAGAGAATAGCAGTAAGGTGATTTTCCTCGGAGCGCTTAACGCTGCAAAGCTTGTCAGCGGAGTAAAGACCGTCGCTTCTGAGCTGCTTGTATTCCGAAGTGATGAACGGCTGACCGCCGCCGTTGATACAGCCGCCGGGACAAGCCATGACCTCAACGATGTCGAAGTGCTCTCCAGCCCTGATTCTCTCGATGAGGTCGGAAGCGTTCTTGAGACCGCTTACAACGGCAATTTTAAGGGTTCTGCCCTCGTACTCGACCTCGGTATACTTAGCGCCCTCAAGACCTCTTATGCCCTGATATGCGATTGCATTGAGACCTGTCCTTGTCTTGTCGGGAGAGATTCTTCTGAGAACAGCTTCTGTAACTCCGCCCGAAACGCCGAAGATTACTGCTGAGCCCGAGTGACCTGCATACGGAGCGTCGGGAGCCTCAGGCTCGAGGTCCTCGAAAGCGATACCGATTTCCTTTATCATACGGATAAGCTCCTGAGTAGTGATAACAGCGTCAACGGGGTCTTTTCCGTCGAGCTTCAGCTCGTCACGCTTAGCCTCGAACTTCTTTGCGGTACACGGCATTACAGCAACGTGGTAGTGCTTCTTAGCGGAATTCTTGCTCTCCTCGTGGAGGATAGCTGCGAACATCTCCATAGGCGAACGGCATGAGGAAACATGCGGCATAAGCTCGGGATAGTTATTCTCGCAGTACTGAATCCATGCAGGACAGCATGATGTAAAGAGCGGAAGCGGAGCCTTGTCGTCGGCAAGACGTCCGAGAAGCTCGTCTGTCTCCTCGAGGACGGTGAGGTCTGCGCCTGTAGAGGTATCGAAAACCTCGTCAAAGCCCATCTTGTGGAGTGCGGCAACGATCCTGCCCATAGCGTCCTCGCCCTCTCTGAGACCAAGCTCCTTGCCGAGAGCGACTCTTACAGCCGGAGCAACCTGAACGGTAGTCTTTGTGTCCTTGTCGTCGAGAGCCTTCCAGACCTCGCTTACGTTGCTCTTGATGGTGATAGCACCTGTGGGACAGGCAGCAGCGCACTGACCGCAGCCTACGCACGGAGACTGTGCAAGAGGAATATTAAAAGCGGTGCTGATAGTCATTTTAGAGCCTCTGTGAGCGAAGTCGATAGCTCCGACGTTCTGTATCTCGTTGCAGACTCTTACGCAGTCGCCGCAGAGGATACACTTGCTTGTATCCTTGACGATGCAGGCGGAGGAATCGTCGATAACGGGAGTAGACGCTGTATTCGGGAAGCGCACGTTCATGATGTGGAACTGAGCCGCAAGAGCCTGAAGCTTGCATTTGCCGTTGTTTACGCAGACTGTACAGTCACGGCAGTGGTTGGCAAGCAGAAGCTCGAGGATATTCTTGCGGTATTTTCTGAGTCTTTCGGTATTTGTTCTGATCTCCATACCTGCTTTCGGAATAGTCGAGCAGGCTGCGTCGAGACCGCCCCATTTATTCTCGACCATGCACATACGGCACGCACCGTAAATGGAAAGCTCCGTATGATAGCAGAATGTAGGCATTTTGATTCCTGTTTTTCTGATAAGCTCAAGGAGATTCTTTTCGCCGTTGATTTCAACAGGCATACCGTCGATGAGCATATATTCTTTTTTAGCTTTTTCCATAATTTATCAGCCCTCCTTGATAGCATGGAACGGACAAGCTGAAACGCAAGCTCCGCACTTGATACACTTTGCGCTGTCGATAACAAACGGCTCCTTGATTTTGCCGCTGATAGCGTTTACGGGACACTGTCTTGCACACTTCGAGCAGCCCTTGCAAAGCTCGGGGTCGATAGTGATAGCCTTGAGCTTCTGGCAGGCTCCTGCGGGACATTTCTTGTCACGGATATGAGCCTCGTACTCCTCACGGAAGTTCTTGATAGTGCTGACAACGGGCATCGGAGCAGTCTTTCCGAGACCGCACAGAGCTGTAGCGGAGATAGTATCCGCAAGCTCGAGGAGAAGCTCAATATCGCCCTCCTGACCCTCGCCGGCAACGATTCTCTCGAGGATCTCGAGCATTCTCTTAGTACCCTCACGGCACGGAACGCACTTTCCGCAGGACTCATTCTGAGTGAAGTTCATGAAGAAGCGTGCAACCTCGACCATACAGGTTTTGTCGTCCATAACAACGAGTCCGCCCGAGCCTATCATAGCTCCTGCGCTCTTGAGCGAGTCGAAGTCAAGAGGAATATCCAGGTGCGGAGTAACGAGACATCCGCCTGAGGGGCCGCCGATCTGGACAGCCTTGAACGTACCGCCGTCACGCATGCCTCCGCCGATATCGAAGATTACCTCACGCAGGGTAGTTCCCATAGGAACCTCGATAAGACCGGTATTGTTGATATTTCCCGTAAGAGCGAAAGCCTTTGTTCCGGGGCTGTTGTCAGGACCGATTGATTTATACCACTCTGCGCCCCTGTTTATGATAAGGGGAACGTTTGCATAGGTTTCAACGTTGTTGAGGACTGTAGGCTTGTCGAAGAGACCGTGTTCAACCGTTCTGGGCGGCTTGACGCGGGGCATACCTCTTTTGCCCTCGATAGAAGCGGTAAGAGCGCTTCCCTCGCCGCATACGAAAGCTCCTGCACCTCTGTTGATGTGGATACGGAAGCTGAAATCCGAGCCGAGGATATTGTCGCCGAGCAGTCCGCACTCCTCAGCCTGAGCGATAGCGTCTCTGAGACGGCTTACAGCCATGGGGTACTCTGCACGGACGTATATGTAGCCCTCGGAAGCTCCGCAGGCGATACCTGCGATCATCATGCCGGCGAGGAGTCTGTGAGGATCTCCCTCCATGATGCTTCTGTCCATGAAAGCACCGGGATCGCCCTCGTCGCCGTTGCAGACGATATACTTCTGCGGCTCTTTCTGTCGGCGAACCTGAGACCATTTTCTTCCTGCCGGGAAGCCGCCGCCTCCTCGTCCGCGGAGATTTGATTCGGTGATAACGTTTACTATCTCATCGCCGTCCATCTCGAACAGAGCCTTTTCAACGGCAGAATATCCGCCGATAGCGAGGTACTCCTTGATGGAGGTAGCGTCAATATGACCGCAGTGGTCGAGAACGATTCTGGTCTGCTTTTTATAGAACGGGATCTCATCCTGCTTTTCGCAGAGCTCGCCGCCCTTCTGATATGCCAGACGTGCGATATGCTCGCCGCCGATGATAGTTTTTTCAATAATTTCCTCGCAGTCTGACTCCTTGACCTTTACATAGAGCCAGCCCTGGGGTTCGATACGAACAAGCGGACCCATCTCGCAGAAGCCGTGACAGCCGCTTCTTTTGATTCCTACAGATTCGCCATGAGGCTCTTCCTGAAGCTCTACGGAACAGACGATCCCCTTTTCCTCGAGGATAGCTTTAAGCTTTGCGTAGATGTCCAGCGAGCCGCTTGACACACAGCCTGTACCTGCACAGACGAGGATTTTTTTAGTTTCAAGCCCGAGCGCAGCTTTGTAGATTTCACGGGCTTTCTGAAGCTCTTCTCTGTTATTGAAGTACATAGCTCAGACCTCCTCCTTCAGCGATTTGATAAGCTCCGACGCCTTGTCGGGAGTCATAGCGGGATAAACCTTGTCATTTACCGTAATTACGGGCGCAAGACCGCAGGCTCCGAGACATGAAACGGTTTCGACAGTGAAGCCGAGGTCGTCGGTAGTGGATTTTTCTGCGGAAAGACCCAGCTCGCTGCGGAGTCTTTCGAGAATGGGAATACTTTTTCTTACATGACAGGCTGTTCCGTCGCAGACCTTGATCACAAATTTTCCCTTTGGCTCGAGCGAGAAATTCTCATAGAACGTAGCAACGCTGTAGATTCTGACCTCGCTGACTCCGATTCGTTTTGCGATATGCGGGAAAATTTCCCTCGGCAGGTAGCGATAGTGCTCCTGAACCGCCTGTAATATAGCGATAATGGAGCTTTCAGCAGCACCAAGCTCGTCCACGATCGAGTCAACGACGGTGTAGTCAAAATTATCTGCCATTTTTTACTTTACCTCCTTATAAAAAACGGCTGCGGAAGTCAGATTGTTGTATATTTTCAGCAAAAAGCATGACTTTCCGAGCCGCATATATTTTTGCAATCAGATAAGATGCCGTGAAAGCATAGCTAGAGAGATTGCAATATTCTGATTTTGAATGGTAACCTCAGCCGGAGCATTGAGATGCACCGGTGCAAAGTTGAGAATTTCGGTGATTCCGGCTTTCACCATGACGTCGCAGACCGCCTGAGCGGCAGTCTCAGGAACGGTAATGATACCGATATGTACGTTGTTTTTCCTGCAAACGCAGTCCATCTCGCTGAGAGCGAGAACAGGCTTGCCGTTCACCATAGTGCCGATGATATTTTCATCGCAGTCGAAGCCGGCAACGATATCGAGTCCATAGTCTCCGAAGCCGTTGAAGGCGAGCAGAGCACGTCCGAGATTTCCTGCGCCTGCAACAATAACTCCGTCGCACGAGCCGGATCCCAGAAACTTTTCGATATCGTCAATGAGCTTTCTTGTAACATATCCGACCTTGGGTCTGCCGCCGCTGCTTACCGATGCGAGGTCCTTTCTCACCTGAACGTCATTGAGGCACAAAGCTTCCGCAACAGCTGTAGCCGAGATATTTCCCGAGCTTTTCTCCTGCGGCAGGGATTTCAGGTAATTGAGGTACAGCGGGAGACGCTGAAGAGTCTGCGAAGTAATGTTTCTGCTCATATCCGCACTCCTTGTTCCTGTAGGGGACGCCGCCCTCGGCGTCCTGATGATTTATGTGTATCAGGGATACCGGATGAGGAAGCCCTGTGAAATGAATGAATTACTTATTCTGAATATACTCGTCGATAGCGGCAGCAGCCTTTTTGCCTGCGCCCATTGCGAGGATTACGGTAGCTGCGCCTGTAACAGCGTCGCCGCCAGCGTAAACGCCCTCTCTTGAGGTAAGACCTGTTTCCTCGTCAGCGATGATTCCGCCCCATCTCTGAGTATCAAGACCCTCTGTAGTGGATTTGATAAGCGGATTGGGAGAGGTGCCGATAGACATGATCACGCAGTCAGCCGCGATTTCAAAATTGCTGTCGGGAACGGCAACGGGACGTGCTCTACCCGAGTCATCAGGCTCTGAAAGCTCCATCTGCTGACAGATAACGCCCTTTACCCAGCCGTTTTCGGTAGCAGTGATTTCCACGGGATTGGTAAGGAGCTTGAACTCGATACCCTCCTCTTTAGCGTGGTGAACCTCCTCAACTCTTGCAGGAAGCTCCTTTTCGGTACGGCGGTAAACGATAGTAACGTCAGCGCCGAGTCTCTTAGCGCAGCGTGCAGCGTCCATAGCAACATTTCCACCGCCTACGATAACAGCCTTTTTGCCGGGCTGGATGGGAGTTGTGCTGTCAGGGCGATAAGCCTTCATGAGGTTAATTCTTGTGAGGAACTCGTTAGCGGAGTAAACTCCGTTGAGGTTCTCGCCCTTGATGTTCATGAATCTGGGGAGACCTGCGCCCGAGCCGATGAATACTGACTCGAAGCCGTATTCGCCCAGAAGCTCGTCGATGGAGACAGTTCTGCCGACAACGATATTTGTCTCGACCTTTACTCCGAGAGCCTTGAGACCGTCGATTTCCTTCTGAACGATGGTCTTGGGCAGACGGAACTCGGGGATTCCGTAGGAGAGAACTCCTCCTGCAACGTGGAGAGCCTCGTAAACAGTAACGTCGTAGCCCTTTTTAGCGAGGTCGCCTGCACAGGCAAGACCCGAGGGACCAGAGCCGATCACAGCAACCTTATGACCGTTTGACTCCGGCTTTACGGGAGCCTCTGTAACGTTAGCGTTATGCCAGTCTGCAACGAATCTCTCGAGACGTCCGATAGCAACAGGCTCGCCCTTGATACCTCTTACGCACTTGCACTCGCACTGTGATTCCTGAGGACAAACTCGTCCGCAGACTGCCGGAAGTGAGCTTGACTGAGTAATGATTTTATAAGCCTCCTCGAAGTTTCCCTCAGCGACCTGAGAGATGAAAGCGGGAATGTCGATCTGAACGGGACATCCGCCCACGCAGGGCTTGTGCTTGCAGTTAAGGCAGCGCTTAGCTTCATCGACAGCCTGTTCGGGAGTATAGCCGAGGGCAACCTCCTTATAGTTTGTGTTTCTTACCATGGGGTCCTGAACGGGCATTTCGTTCTTTTTAAGTGACATATTCGGCATGATTACTTTACCTCCTGCTTATAGAGATTGCAAACGTCCTCGTGAGCCTTGCGCTCGAAGGGCTTGTACATAGCTCCTCTTGCCATAGCCTCGTCGAAGTCGATAAGATGGCCGTCGAACTCGGGACCGTCAACGCAGGCAAACTTTGTTTCTCCGCCGACTGTGAGACGGCATCCGCCGCACATTCCCGTACCGTCGATCATAATGGGATTCATGGAAGCGACTGTCTTGATTCCGAATTCCTTAGTAAGCTGACAGACGAACTTCATCATGATGAGGGGACCGATAGTGATGACCTCGTCGTACTGCTCGCCGCTTTCGATGAGCTTTCTGAGAGCGTCTGTAACAAGACCCTTTTCGCCTGCGCTTCCGTCGTCAGACATAAGAACGAACTTTGAGCTTGCAGCCTTGAACTCATCCTCGAGGATAACGAGGTCTTTATTTCTGAAGCCAACTACTGCATGAACCTCGCAGCCGAGCTCGTGGAGCTTCTTTGCAACGGGATAAGCGATAGCGCAGCCAACGCCGCCGCCTACAACGGCAACCTTTTTAAGACCGTCGGTGTGAGTAGCTCTGCCGAGAGGGCCTACGAAATCCTGAAGGCAGTCGCCCTCGTTCATGTGATTAAGCTTTTCGGTAGTAGCTCCGACGATCTGGAAAATAATCGTAACAGAGCCGTTTTCACGGTCGTAATCGGCAATTGTAAGGGGAACGCGTTCGCCGTTTTCGTCGGTTCTGAGAATAATGAACTGACCCGGCTCAGCCTTTTTAGCGACCATGGGAGCGTTAATCCTCATGAGTGTAACAGTAGGATTAAGGCATTTTTTTTCGAGTATTTCAAACATTTCGATACCTTCCTTCGGAAAATCAGATAGTAGTGCACCCATCCGCAGATACCGCACAATTACGGGTACACGTTCACTATTTTATTATACCACACTATATAAAAAGCAACAAATATATATATAAAATATCGATATTCCGATATCGATATCATAAAAAAGGGCGAAAAAAGGGAGTCTGCTGCTATTAATTGAAAGCGGCAGGCTCCTGCGTAAAATCAATATTCAGTCAGAGTTCGGCTGCGGCAAAAATAAAAGGGGAACATAAATCTATACGAACGAAATAAAAACCGTCCGGAATGTGCACAAGAGGAGCTCTGAGGGCATTTGCAAATATTATCCCATATAAAAAACGGATAGCAATATTCCGGATTATATATGGAACATTAATAAAAATCGCTGAAAGCAACTCTGTTGCGAACCTCATAAACCTTGTTCACGAACTGAATTTCACCATCGCTGAGCTTATGACCTGATACATATATCAGTATATCACGATAGCTGTTGCCCTCGAAGGAGCATTTTCTCTGAACGAGATCATATCTCCGGCAGATTTCGGCAGGTATGGGGGAATCCAGCATAAAGGTCTGAGGAACAGAGGAAATCAGGTCGAAGCGTGTTCCTCTGTCGAAAACGCAGATCCTGCGGCGTTTTGCGCCGTTTATATGCAGCTCCTCTGTCACTGCCGGATCAGACGGCGAAAGATACGGAACCATGCTGTCGCCCTGAGAGATTTCGGTATAGTTCCCGCAAAGCTCGGAGTATTCAATCTTTTCAGCGTCTGCCATAGGGTGCTCTGCCGACATTACGGCAAGCATCTCGTAGTCCCACAGGTGCTGGGAAGCAAGGCTTTTTTCGGCGAGATAGTCCATGAAATACTTCTCGTGATCCATTTTAAAGCGGATGATCCCGAAATCGTAGCAGTGCTCACGGACGTCGGAAATGGTCTGCATCGAGTTGGTTTCACGCAGATATGTCTCTATATCGTTTGAGGTATCGAAGTCAGCGGCGAACTCCGTAAAAGCACAGGAGATATAGCTTGACCTCGGCACAGAGATACGCATTTTCTGCTTCTGCTGCTTGCCGGGCGAGTGGATCGCCTCCATGTTGTCGATCTGTATGAGGACCTGTTTGGCATATTCGAGGAATTTCATACCCTGTTCCGTAGGAATAACTCCCTTGGAGGTTCGCCTGAAAATGGTGATTCCGAGAGTGTTTTCGAGTTCCTTGATAGCCTTGCTCATATTCGGCTGAGCCATGTAAAGATTCTCGGCAGCCTGTGTTATCGAGCGTGTTTTCTCGATTTCCACGGCATATTTGAAATGCAGGGTGTTCATGGAGTCCTCCTTTTTGGAAATTAGTGCACGGAAAGGAATTTCGTAAATGCGGACGCCGCAAGGGCTGTACCTACAATCAGACAATGTATTAAGCCGATTTGTAGGGGCGACCCTTTACACGCAGTCGGCTTCGCCGCTGATTGCAGCAAAAATAGATCGTCCGTCAGGCATTGCGCTTGTATGCGCTTGCCTGACTGCTTTAAGCTGACGCATGATTTGCTTATGCAAATCATATGGGACTTCTCGTCCCATACCCTACGACCGCTTTTCTGAAAAAAAGCGGCGCAAAAAACTTTATATTTTATTTATTATCTCTTGCTTCCCTTAGCCCCGAAGCTTCCGCCCATCGAGAGAATATTCGTATCGAACGAATAGCTGATTTTGGAATTCTTGCGGTAGCGCTTGAGAGCGAGATTAATCATTCTTTCAAGAAGCTCGGAGTACTTCACGCCCTTGGGCTCCCAGAGGTAGAACGACAGCGAGCCGGGAATCGTATTGATTTCGTTGAGATAAACCTTGTCGGTCGCCATGTCGATCATGAAGTCGATACGGGTAACGCCGCTGCAACCGAGATAGCGGAAAGCATCAACGGCAATTTTTCTGATGTATTCGTCCTGCTCGGGAGTGATCTCAGCAGGGATTTTTCTCTTGAGAGTAGCCATACCCTTGCTTCCTCCGCCGGACTTGTCGCCTGCAACGTATTTGTCCTTGTAGCTGAGGATTTCGTCGCACTGAACAGGCTCTTCGCATACAGAAGCCTCAGCCTCCTCGCTGTCACCGACAACGGAGCAGTTGATCTCCTTGAGCTTCACAACAGCAGGCTCAACGAGGATTCTGTCAGCGAACTCGAAAGCTTCCTCAATTGACTTTTCAAGAGAGCGGCGATCCTTAGCCTTGGAGATACCAACACTCGAGCCGAGATTGATAGGCTTTACAATAACAGGATAGCTGAACTTAGCTTCAACCTCATCGAGACATTTTTCGATGTTCTCAGCGTCGAAATCCGCAAAACGGCAGCAGTCGAGAACAGGGAAGCCTGCGTCCTTGAGGAGAATCTTCATGACGAATTTATCCATTCCGACAGCCGACGAAAGTACGTCACAGCCAACATATGGGATATCGAGAGTCTGTAGGAATCCCTGAAGAGCACCGTCCTCAACATTAGTACCGTGA
This sequence comes from Ruminococcus sp., assembly GCA_017463375.1. Taxonomy (GTDB): domain Bacteria; phylum Bacillota; class Clostridia; order Oscillospirales; family Ruminococcaceae; genus Ruminococcus. The sequence continues at coordinate 15,032 of JAFTPG010000082.1, forward strand.
ACGATGGGGAAAGCTATATCGATATCGGAGATAACATTGCTGCCGAACTTCTTCATTTTCTGGCGGATGAGCTGAACCTTTCCCTCGCTGCGCAGGAGAATACATTCGGTGCATTCCTTGAGGAGCGCAGGGATATCCTTATATGAGTTGATATCCATGAGCTTTTCGCCTGTATAGAACTCATTTCCCTTAGTCATATAGATAGGGATGATGTTGTATTTTTCATTATTTATGCTAGCCATTGCCTGAACCGCCGAGATTACGGAAACCTCGTGTTCGACGCTTTTTCCGCCGAAAAGTACGGCAAGATTAATCTTCATAAAGAATCTCTCCTTTGTATTTAGTCTGTAGGGGACGGCGTACCCTAAAGCACGCAAATCAATTTTCAATAAATGATGTATTATTGCAGACAATTCTTGTAGGGTCGACCCTTGCGGTCGACCGAAATTACATTAAAATTTCCCTGCGGGCAGCCGCAAGGGCTGCCCCTACAATTGTTGTATAATAATATCAATAGTTATCCGGCAAATCGTTCTCGAGGAGAACTACCTTTTTCTTATCAGTACGGAAAGCCTTTGCCTTGTCGAGAGCCTCGCCGAGATTACCTGCAACGAAAACCCTTTCCGCAGGGAAGCCCGAATCAATGATACCCTTGTAAATGGGTTCGGTCTGAGCTTTTCCGACGAGAGCGATAAAGTCGCAGACCTCAGCCGCCTGTTTACCGAACTCATAGTTAAGCTCCGCCTGCTTTGCGCCAAGCTCGACCATTCCGGGA
>JAFTPG010000083.1 GCA_017463375.1 Ruminococcus sp.
AAGGGTCCTCCCTCAAACTCCCTCCCTAAAACTTTTATTTAAATTTTCCAGATAGGGGCATGCCCCTATCTGGAAAATTTGAGTTGAAGTCTTTGGAAAGGGGTCTGGGGAAGAACCTTTCTTCAGAAAGGTTTGCCCCAGCAGGTTACGAAGATACTCCCCGATAAACAACAATTTACCTCACTATTCATTTTTGCTGACTTGATTTTGGGATGGGTTGTATGTTATAATGGATAGGCAAGTTATAAAATCCCGAAAAGGAGGTCTCAAATGAAGGTAAATATTACAGGCGGCGAGCTGGACACCCGGGAGATCGGCGAATACATAAAATACGGTCAGCAAAAATACAAAGGGCGGCAGATCAGACAGCTCGATATCACTGTTGACGGTGAATTTGTGGATCTGAAATTCTATTTCAAGGATACGGATTTCCAGCGTGCTTACCGTTCTGCGGACTATCTGGTGAATAATATGGAGAAACTCAACGACGCTAAACAGACTGAATTTGCCGATAAGGTGCGTCATTCGTCTCAGGAGATTTAAGATATGAATTTGACAAATATAGGAAACGTAAAGGATATTCTCGGCAGGCACGGTTTCAGCTTCTCAAAGGGACTGGGGCAGAATTTTATCATCAATCCCGATATCTGCCCCAGAATTGCGGAAAACGGCAATGCTCAGACGGGCTTCGGAGTGCTTGAGATCGGCACGGGAATAGGAGTTCTTACTGCGGAGCTTGCCAAGCGTGCGGACAAGGTTACGGCTGTTGAAATAGATACCCGGCTGCTCCCTATCCTTGAGGAGACTCTCGCTGATTTCGACAATGTGAAGATCATAAACGAGGATGTAATGAAATGCGATCTTCATAAAATCATCAGGGAGGAATTCAGCGGACTCAGAGTTGCAGTCTGTGCGAATCTTCCGTATTATATTACCTCGCCTATAATCATGATGCTGCTGGAAAGCCGTCTGCCGATCGAGTCGATTACGGTCATGGTTCAGAAGGAGGCTGCTCAGCGTCTGTGTGCAAAGGTCGGATCCCGTGAATCGGGCGCAATCACTGTCGGAGTAAATTATTTCGGCACGGTCAGAAATCTCTTCAACGTCTCAAGAGGAAGCTTCATGCCTGCTCCGAATGTTGATTCGGCAGTCATCAGAATCGACGTTAACCGTGAACCCATGCTTGAACCGGAGGAGGAAAAATTCTTCTTCTCAGTAGTAAAAAACGGATTCTCCCAGCGCAGAAAAACGGTCGCAAATGCGCTCTCCTCGCAGATGGGAATCGACAAGCAGCGCGTCTATGATTCGCTTAAAGCTGTCGGACTTCCCGAGACTGCCAGAATTGAACAGCTTGATCTCGACCAGCTTATTGAATTTTCAAAAATGCTCGTGAATACTTAAAGCTCAGGCGGACATTAAGTCCGCCCTTTTTAATAATTAAAATATAAAAATATATAAAACCTTCGTCTTTTTATGCCTCTTAAAGTCACTAATAATAAAAGGCTCTTTTCAGGGCTGAGACGGAGGTATAACTATGAACGCTAAACTAAGAAAAATCGCAGCAATGACCGCAGCTGTCCTGATCACCGCTTCGGCAGTATCGTGCAGCAAAAATAACAGCAGAACTTCGGAAGCTCTCCCTGCTCCTGCGCCTGTGACTCAGGTAATGTACAAGGAGGAGCGTATGCGTCTCCCGGATGATTTCAGCTCGATTATCGGGACTTCCTACGTCAGCGATACAGGCGAGACCGCAATGCTTTATACTGATAAGGACGGCAGGATCATGCTCACCTTCTATGACAGTGAATTTACTCAGAAGCAGAGCACTGTACTTGTTGATGAGGAAAATTTACACAGCTACTCTGCCGATATAGCTCCCGACGGAAGCATAACTCTCCTGCTGATGTTCTTGGAGTACGACAAGCCCGAAATCACCGACTATGAGGATTACTTCAAGAATTCTGTGAAAACCTTTGAGATCCGCAGCTGCACTCCCTCGGGCGAGCTGACGGAGACTGTCACAATCGAAAATTTTACCGATTACTACGACATGGAGACTGCTTATATTTCCCAGTTTCTGAGATACGGCGAGAACAGCTATATCATTGATTTCTTCGACGGCTGGGCGCTTATCGACGGTACAGGAGCTGTCATAGATGTTCAGGCTCCCGAGGACATCTACTTCCTCGGACATGATATCAACAGCAATACCATTGCGATTTCTTTTGAGAACTACGGTTATCTGGACGGCGAAACTCTAAATCTGCCGACTGAAACAACCGATTTCGACAAATACATAGCCGGCGACGGAGCAGCTTATCCGGGACCGGAAGGCTATATGGCTTATTTTCCGCTGAATGAAGGTATTTTCGGATTTACTGAGGATAAAGAATTCGTTAAAATTCTGGATTACTCGGATTCCAATATCATCTCCACCGAAATATATTCGCTATCACCTGTCGGAGAGGGAAAATTCCTCATGGTCGGAGCTGATAACGACGGATACTATATGTCAAAGCTCACCGTTCGTCCGGATGGTTATGTTGAAAATAAACAGCCCGTTATCATTGCATCAAATTCAGTCGATGATGACTTCCGTGAGGACGTTACAAAATTCACACGGTTCAGTGATGAATACAAGGGCGAGATCAGGACGTATGACTACGATGAACATGAGGAGCTCGTTCAGGATATCCTTGCCGGAGACGCTCCGGATGTGTATGTCTACAGCGACACCGGAGATATGCATGACCTTACGAATATGGGTGCGCTTGCCGATATGTACGAGCTTTCCGAGCAGTACGGCGGCTTCACTAAGGACGATATTCTGGACAACGTTATTGAAGCTATGGAGTACAAGGACGGGCTTTACGGCATAATTCCCAACTTTTATCTTGAATGCTATTACGCAAACAGGGAGGTTGTCGGCGAGGAGTATACATTCTGGAACTATGATGAGTTTTTCAGCATTGCTGAGAATATGCCCGAGGATATGGCTCTCAGCAACTACTGGGGATTCCAGACAAGGGATGATGTTTTCTCGTTTATGTGCCTGAACAGTCTCAGCTCGTGGATCGACTTTGAGAATGCTTCCTGCCGTTTTGATTCGGAGGAATTCATCCGTGTTCTTGAGTTCTGCCGTGATGTCAATATTCTCGGCGAGCGTCCCGAATACCTGACCGAAGAGGATACAACTGCTGCTGATACCGAAGATATGCTCAGAGTCAAGAATAAGCAGGCTCTGATGATGCCGCTTATGGGTGCAGGCTGCCCGAGCGACATTGTAAGGTTCGCTGCCACATCCGGTCTTGGGCAGGACGGTGTAACTCTTCTTGCTCCTCCGTCCGAGGATAAATCAGGAAAGTTGGGAATCTGGGGCGGCGAGCTGTACTCAGTCATGAACAGCGGCAAGTGTACTGAGGGCGGCTGGGAGTTTGTGAATTATATCATGAGCTACGACCGGCAGATAAAACAGCATAACTTCTGTACCCGCAAGGACGCTTTTGAGGATCACATCAAGGCTGATCAGGAGCAGCAGAAAGGTGCATGGAATGGAGAAGTATCCGCTGGTTATGGCAATTACAGTGTTACTTATGATCCGTCAGTTTCAGATGAAATGCTTGACTACGTCAGGGATTACATTTCAAAATGCACGAACGTCAAGGACAGAAATGTCTCGTTGAACGAGATACTTACCGAGGAGTTCAGTACATTCATCAACGGCGAAATCTCAGCCGAGGAGTGCGCTAAGCGAATGCAGAACCGTGTTTCCATTTATCTGAGTGAAAATGCATAAGCATTTTTGTAAGGGCGACCCTTTCCGCAAAAAACAAAATCTACGATTTTGCTCTTTTGCGCATGCCTTTGGCTCGGTCGCCCGGACATGGTAAACCAAATCCAAAAACAAAACGGGCGCCCAATGAACTCCCCTACAATCACAATATTCAATGTTTCAGCAGATAATATTGATTCCGTGGATTTTACACTTTTTTTACTTGACAAAATCTTTTTTCTATGTTACAATGTTGTTGCAAATATGATGTTTCGGAGATTCATCATACAGCAGATATATTGACCACTTCTAATTGAAGTTAAAGCCATACGGACAGCTGGGTCAGGAGCCGACCGGCAACTTCTGTTGCCTTATTGAAATTCATTTTATAAGTTCATTTATGAGGAATTAACTTGTGAAACGGTCAATAAGAGTAGTAAAAGTGTTATTTGCTATATAGACTCTGAAACCTATGTATCGTGTATCCGTATTTATGTATGCTGTATTTGCATGACATTATGAGTATATGCGCGCAAGAACCGATTTCTTGTGCGCTTTTTTTATTTTTTTGAGGTGTGGATATGGAAAATAAGCTAAAGCTTTACGGCTTCAATAATCTTACAAAATCACTCAGCTTCAATATATATGATGTCTGCTACGCCAAGACTCCCAAGGAGCAGAAAAATTATATCGCCTATATCGACGAGCAGTATAACTCCGAGCGTATCTGCGATATCATGACTCATGTCACCGAGATGATAGGCGCTCAGGTGCTGAGTATTTCCAAGCAGGATTACGACCCTCAGGGTGCTTCGGCTACCTTTCTTATTGCCGACGATACTATGATTCCTGCCGGCGGAAACGAGATCGCAGCTCACCTCGATAAAAGCCATGTTACTGTTCATACTTATCCCGAGTTCCATCCGCAGAACAGTATCGCTACGTTCCGTGTGGACATCGACGTTGCTACCTGCGGCAAGATCACTCCCCTGACCGCTCTGGATTACCTCATCGGCAGCTTTGACTCGGACATAATCACAATGGATTACCGTGTAAGAGGCTTTACACGCAATATGGACGGCGAAAAGCTGTTCATCGACCACAATATTACCTCTATTCAGGACTACATTGACAATTCTACTCTCGAGCGCTACGACGTTATGGATATCAATGTTTATCAGGCTAATATTTTCCATACAAAAATGCTGATCAAGGAGCTTTATCTGCAAAACTATCTTTTCAATACAGACGTTGACGAGCTTCCTCCTCAGCGCAGACTCGAAATCAGCACAGCTCTCAGACGAGAGATGATCGAAATTTTCAGCGGAAGGAATGTGTACTAATTATGCTCAATCAGAATGACGCTCCCATCTACGACGCTTTGCAGAGATTCAAGAAAATGAGAATCGTTCCGTTCGATGTTCCCGGACACAAGCGAGGACGAGGAAACATGGAGCTTACCGATTTTCTCGGTCAGCAGTGCATGGACGTGGACGTTAACTCCATGAAGCCGCTGGACAACCTCTGTCATCCCGTTTCAGTCATCAAGGAAGCCGAGGAGATCGCTGCCGAGGCATTCGGTGCGGCAAATGCCTTTTTCATGGTCGGAGGTACTACCTCTGCCGTTCAGAGTATGATAATGTATGCCTGCAAGGGCGGAGACAAGATAATTCTCCCCCGAAACGTCCACCGCAGCGCTATCAATGCTCTGATTCTCTGCGACGCTGTTCCCGTGTAC
>JAFTPG010000084.1 GCA_017463375.1 Ruminococcus sp.
AATGCGATTCCTCCGCAGTAATCGGTAAGCTTTTCGCACAGCTGCTCAACCTTGAGCTGTGCTCTTTCGGAAGTATAAGGAGGACTCACATAGTGAATTGCCGCAATATGAACTCCTCTTTTTGCCATCATCCAGCCTGCAACCGGACTGTCGATTCCGCCTGAGAGCAACAGCAGTGCCTTTCCGCTGCTTCCTACGGGAAGTCCGCCTGCACCCTTGATATTCTCGGCATGGATGTATGCGTTTGTATCACGGATTTCAACTGTAACCGTTACCTCGGGATTTTTAACATCAACCGTGAGATGCGGAAACTTTTCGAGAAGCGCTCCTCCCAGCTCCATGCAGATTTCAGGCGATTTCATCGGGAATGCCTTGTCCGCACGCTTAGCCGTAACCTTGAATGTCCTTGCGTACGAGAGAATATCGCTGAGATACTCGAAGCTCTTTTCACGGATATCGTCAAAGTTTTTCTCACACACGCACGCACGGCAGAGTGCTGCTATTCCAAAGATCTTGCTGATTCGTGTTACAGCTTCCTCAAGGTCGATTCCGTCATCCTCGGGAGTTATATAGAGCGTGGACTGCGCTCTTGTACAGGTGAATTTTCCGAGACTCTTTATTCTGCGCTTTACATTTTTTGTAAGCATGTCCTCAAATGTATTTTTATTGAGTCCTTTGAGGGCAATTTCGCCGTATTTTACAAGAATTATTTCCTTCATAATATTTCCTTTCTATGTATAAATTATGTTATGTTTTGATTTTTCTTATTCCTTCGTTCAGAACTAAAACAAATTTCTCAAGCTCCTCTTCGGTAGTGTCGGCAGTCATACTGATTCTCAATGCACTGTCGGCGTCCTTCTGGTTGACTCCGAACTCCGCAAGAACCCCGCTCTGCGCTCCTTTCGAGCAGGCAGAACCGCTTGAAACGTAGATTTCCTCTTGTTCAAGATAGTGCAGCATGATTTCCGAACGTCTTCCCGCTGCGGAGATATTTATCACATACGGAGAACCGTCAGCAGGAGAATTCAGCGTAACTCCGTCAATTCCGGACAATTTTTCAAGCAGGAAGCTCCGCAGTCCCTTCACATATTCAAACCGCTCTCCGATTGTCGGAGTGAGCTGCTTCACTGCCGCTCCGAAGCCTGCAATCAGCGGAACGCTTTCTGTTCCCGAACGTATTCCCTTTTCCTGCTTTCCTCCGCTTACAAGAGGCTTAACACGAATCCCCTTTCTGATGTAAAGCGCTCCTACGCCCTTTACCGCATGGATTTTATGTCCGCTGAGCGAAATCATGTCGGCATTCAGCGCTGATGCCTTGACAGGAATCTTCATGAAGCCCTGCACACAGTCGCAGTGAGTCACGATATCGGGATAACGCCGCTTCAGGACTGTAAAAACCTCTTTTACCGGCAGAATATGTCCCGTCTCGTTGTTGACAAGCATCATGCTTATCAGACAGGTATTCTCGTTGGCTGCATTTACAAAATCAGCCGGATTGAATTTTCCGCCTGCTCCGGGCCGGACTCTCACGATCTCAAAGCCATAGCTCTCCAGTTCGTTCATTGTCTCCGCAACCGAGGCGTGCTCCACTGAGGAAACTATAATTCTCCTCTTTCTCTTTCCATAGCATGAGGCAGCTCCTCTGACAGCGAGATTATTGCTCTCTGTAGCTCCCGAGGTAAAGTAAATGCAGGATGCGTCGCATCCCAGTGCATCGGCGACGCTCTTTCTCGCAGAATCCACGGTAAGCTGGGCATTCAGTCCCATTCTGTGCAGAGATGACGGATTGCCGTAGTTAAAGGTCAGCGCCTCGTTTATAGCTTCAACAGCTTTCCTGCACGGCTTTGTTGTTGCCGCATTATCAAGATAAACAGTCATTCAGCCCATCCTTTCGCAGACGGAGTTCCGTCCGTAAATTTTCATAATCGTCTAATTATAACATACTTTTCTGAAAATTTCCACCATTATTTTGAATTTCCCGAAATTTATCTTCTCGCATCCACTTTTTTTGGAAAAAGTACTTTTATTTTCCTGAGCAATGTGGTATAATTATAAATGTATATGATTTTTCATACATTGGCGGAGGTCACAATGTCAAAAAACAACTCTTTGATTTATCACGGCTCAAAGGAGAAGCACTTTCTTTCCTTTCTGCTCGGTTTTATATGTATTCTGGTGTGCCTTGTTCCGATCATTATTGCTGAGGGCGGCTATTTCGTCTACTACGGCGACTATAATGCTCAACAGATTCCGTTCTATATTCTTGGAAACAATTCCGTCCGCAGCGGTCAGCTGGGCTGGAACTGGTTTACGGATCTGGGCTCAGACTTTCTTACTTCCTATTCGTTCTATTTTACGGGAAGTCCCTTTTTCTGGCTGACTGCTGTTCTCCCGAGAAGCCTTGTAACAATCTCGATGCCCTTTCTGCTTGCTCTCAAGCACGGCATTGCTTCCGTTACTGCCTATGCCTATATCCGCAGATTCGTCAGAAACAAGAATGCTGCGCTTATCGGAGGACTTCTTTACTCGTTCTCGGGATTCCAGATTTTCAACATCTTTTTCAATCACTTCCAGGATGTAACCGCTTTCTTTCCTCTGATGCTCATTGCTCTGGAGGAGCACATAAATAACAATAAAAAAGGATTCTTCGCACTTTCTGTTTCGCTGATGGCGTTTATCAACTACTTTTTCTTTACAGGACAGGCTGTATTTCTCGTGATTTACTACCTTGTGCGAATGAAATCTCCTGATTTCAATGCTTCGTGGAAAAAGTTCGGCACGCTTGCTATTGAAGCTGTGCTCGGCACTATGATCGCCTGTGTTCTGCTTCTGCCCTCCGCTCTGACAATTATCGGAAACTACCGTGTCAGCGAGCGTCTCTACGGTCAGGATATGATCCTCTACAGCGACAAGACAAGAATCATCAGAATTATTCAATCCTTCTTCATGCCGTCGGATGTCCCGGCGATGCCTAATCTGTTCAGCACCAATAACGGCAAATGGGCTTCTATAGGCGGATATCTGCCGCTGTTTTCCATGGTCGGCGTCATCACCTTCCTGAGAGAAAAGAAGAAGCACTGGGCTTCAAGACTTACGCTGGTTTGCATTATCTGCGCTTTTATTCCGATTCTCAACAGCTTCTTTTATGCGCTCAATGCTTCCTACTACGCACGCTGGTTCTATATGCCCATTCTCATTTTCGCAATGATGACTGCCCAGACCCTTGATGACGAAGAGGCAGACGCAGTGCCTGCTATGAAGATCTGCGGAGTTATACTCGCCGCTTTCGGAATCATTTCACTCCTTCCCAAAAAGAACGAGGACGGAAAAGTTGTCTTTCTTGAGTTTGCAAACGATATCGGCTACTTTGGCGTTACTCTTGCGGTTGCCGGTGTATCGCTGATCGCTGCTGTATATATATTCAGCAGAAAGAAAGCTTCCCGTCCGTATATGAAACGTGCCGCAGCTCTTACAGCAGCTGCCGCCATCGTATGCACTCTGACTACGGTTCTCTACGGTGCAGTTACTGCTAAAACCGCAAGAAAATATATTGACGCTTCCGTCAATGGCGCTGACGGCGTTTACGAGGAGGTTTCCGAAGATAACTTCTTCCGTATCGACATCTCCCAAAATTACGACAATTATCCGATGTCATGGGGACTGCCCTCAATGAGAGCTTTTCAGAGCGTCGTTTCATCCTCAATCATGGAGTTCTACGATTCCATCGGAATACAGCGTGATGTCGCTTCAAGACCCGAAACGGAAAATTATACTCTCAGAGGTCTGTTTTCAGTTAAATATTACTACAATTCCAAAGACGAAAGCAATGAAGCCGATATCGAAAAGGAGCTTCCGGGCTTCAAATATGTTTCAGAAAATGAATATTTTGAAATTTATGAGAATACGCTCTATATTCCCATGGGATTCGGCTACGATACCTATATCTCTCAGGAAAAAGCCGCTGAAAAGGGCGATATGCTCCGTCAGAATATTCTGATGAAGGCTCTTGTGCTCAGTGACGAACAGATAGAAAAATACTCGGATATCCTCACAGAGATCACTCCCACTGACTCGGCAGGTCTTACCAAGACCGACTACACCAGCTTCTGCAATGAAAAGCTCGAGTGCTGCTCCTCCTCATTCAACTATGATTCCTATGGCTTTGAATCTGAAATCACTCTCGATAAGCCGCAGCTTGTGTTCTTCAGCGTTCCTTACAGCGAGGGCTGGACTGCTGAGGTGAACGGTGAACCCGTGGATGTGGAAAAGGTCTCCTACGGATTTATGGCTGTCAGGGCAGACGCAGGCGAAAATACCATCGTCTTTAAGTACAGGACTCCCGGTCTTTGGGCAGGATTCCTTATAACTCTCGCAGGTGGGGCAGGTCTTGCTGTCTACCTTATAATATGCAGAAAAAAATGCAGAAAAGATAACTGTTTTCCGCATACACATTACTACGACTACATTTCATCCGATAAGCTCGGCGCTGCTGACGACTACTGCCGCAGGCTTACCGAAAATAAATAATGCTGCTCAGATGCAGCGGAATTGAGGTTTATTATGCATCTTCAGGAAAAAACTATTTCAAGTCAGACGGTCTATGAGGGAGTTATCTTCACGATCACTCAGGATGTCGCTGAGCTTGAAAACGGCACTGCCGCAAGACGTGATGTTCTTCTTCATCCGGGCGGAGTCTGCGTTATCCCGATTACAGACAACAACGAAATCTTTCTCGTAAATCAGTTCAGATACCCTTTCAGGGAGGTTACTACAGAGGTTCCCGCAGGAAAACTCAATCCCGGCGAAAACCATGCCGAGTGCGGCAGACGTGAGCTTCTTGAAGAAACAGGCTGTACCTGCGACGAATATGTATATCTCGGCGAGATGTATCCGACTCCTGCCTACAACTCCGAGATTACTCATATTTATCTCGCAAAGGGACTTCACTTCAATGACCAGAACCTCGACGACGATGAGTTTCTCGATGTTATCAGAGTTCCGCTTTCAGAAGCTGTTGAAATGGTAATGAACGGCGAGCTGAAGGACGGTAAAACTCAGATTGCCATTCTCAAGGCTGCGAGGATCCTCGGTATCTGAAAATAAAACAAAAGACCTGCATTATGCAGGTCTGAGAATAATCTTATTCGGCAGGCAGTCCGGCTTCTTCGGCTTCTATCATCGCCATCTGCTGCTCGTAGGCATCAAGTATGCTCTCCTCGAAAAGCTTTCTTGATACGGGAGATATCGGATGAACAGTGTCACGGTAAACTCCGTTTTCATCCTTCCGGCTGGGCATCGCTACGAAGAGTCTCTCTTCGCCCTGAACTACTTTGATGTCGTGCACGGCAAGCATGTTGTCTATCGTTACCGACACAACGGCTCTGAGTCTGCCCTCCGACATGATTTTTCTGATTTTTACATCTGTGATTTCCATTGAATGACCTCCTCGGTTAATGACTTACAGTATAATGCTGCTATGGATATATTTACCGCATTCTGCGTAAAATATTCACAATGCAGATTCTCAAATTATTTAGAAAAGGTGATTGCTTTGAATAACGACATTTTAAAGGACAAAAAACATATTCACTTCATAGGTATCGGAGGTTCGGGAATGTATCCCCTCGCTCAGATTCTTCACGCTCAGGGATACTACCTGACAGGCTCCGATAACAATGAAACTGAAACTCTTGACGCTGTCAGAAAAATGGGTATCCCCGTTTTTGTCGGTCAGAGAGCCGAAAACATCGAGGGTGCTGACCTCATTGTGTTCTCTGCGGCTATTATGGCTGATAATCCTGAGCTTGTTGCCGCAAGAGCAAGCGGTGTTCCCGTGCTGGAGAGAAGCGAGCTGCTCGGCATTGTTACAAGCTGGTACGGCAACGCCATCTGCGTTTCGGGAACTCACGGAAAAACTACCACAACATCCATGATCACTCAGATTTTCTTTACGGCAGGTGTTGACCTCTCCGCTTTTATCGGAGGCAAGCTCCCCTGTATAGGAGGAAGCGGACGCTCCGGCAAGAGCGATACCATGGTATGCGAGGCATGCGAGTTCGTTGATACCTTCCTGAAGCTCTATCCTGACGTTTCTGTTATTCTCAATATTGACGCTGACCACCTCGACTATTTCAAGACTCTCGATAACATTATTAAATCATTCCATAAATTCAGCGAGAAAACCACAAAGGCTCTCATTGTCAATGGTGATGACGCAAATTCGCTTAAAGCTGTTGAGGGTATCGAGGGCAAGGAAATGATTTACTTCGGTCTCGGCAGGGAGAACGACTACTACGCTGACAATGTCAGAAGAGGTACGGGTATGGAGACTCTTTTCGACGCTTATCATAACGGAGAATGTCTCGGTACGATCACTCTCAATGTCGCAGGTAAGCATAATATCCTTAACGCTCTCGCCGCTGTTGCGGCTGCGGATTACTCGGATATTCCGTTCAAGTTCATTCAGCAGGGTCTCAGTGAGTTCAGAGGTGCTGCACGCCGCTTCGATAAGCTGGGATTTGAAAAGGGTATCACTGTCGTTGACGACTATGCTCACCACCCGACAGAGCTTGAGGCTACCCTCAGTGCCGCTATGGAAATGGGATTCAAAAAGGTATGGGCTGTTTTCCAGCCGTTCACTTTCTCACGCACTCAGATTCTTCTCGACGACTTCGCAAGGGTGCTGTCTATTCCCGACCACACGGTTCTTACCGACATTATGGGTTCCCGTGAAAAGAATACCTATGGTATCTTTACACGCCACCTTGCCGAAAAGATTCCGGGATGTATCTGGTTC
>JAFTPG010000005.1 GCA_017463375.1 Ruminococcus sp.
CCGCCGCAGAAATCCGTTGATATGCACAAAAAAGCGCCGCAAAATTCTATCCCCGAAGCTCAATGATTAAGGAAACTTTTAAGCTTATTTCAATATTCTGTGCTATAATATTTATTATAGGATAGCTGTAATTTATCCAAGGAGGAACAAAAAATTGAGACTACTAGTTGTTGAAGACGAAATGCAGCTCGCCGACGCCCTTACCGAGATACTTAAAAGAAATAAATACGCCGTTGATACCGCTTATAACGGCAACGACGGTCTCGACTGCGCTCTGAGCGGGGTGTACGACTGCATAATTCTCGATATAATGCTGCCGGGTATGAACGGCATCGAAATTCTGCGCAATATCCGCAATGAAAAGCTCTCCACGCCCGTTCTGCTGCTCACAGCACGAAGCGAGGTAGAGGACAAGATCAACGGTCTTGACTGCGGTGCGGATGACTACCTCACCAAGCCGTTCGTGACCGGCGAGCTTCTTGCCCGCGTGCGCGCTCTTACAAGGCGAAAGGGCGATATTTTCGACGAGAATAAAATGTCGTTCAATTCGCTTGAGCTGAATAAAAGCTCCTGTTCCATGAGCTTCAGCGGAAACGACGTAAAGCTCAGCCTGAAGGAGTACCAGATCATGGAGCTTCTTATCGCAAATCCGCATCAGATCCTCCCGAAGGAACGTATTATCGAGAAGATCTGGGGATATGAAAGCGATGTCGAATACAATAACATCGAGGTCTACATATCCTTCCTGAGAAAAAAGCTCAATGCGATCGGTGCGGATACGCAGATCAAGACTGCACGCGGAATCGGCTATTCCCTCGAATAAACATGGAGGTGACGCTGTTTAATGTTCAGAAAAGTCCAGCTTAAATTTTTTGCATTCACAACCGCAGTGCTGCTCGCACTCTTTGCAGGAGTTCTTGTCTCCATTAACCTGATTATGGATATCGTAATGCAGAGACAATCAAAGGTAGTTCTGCAGCAGATCGCGTCAAGCATCGAATATGATGACGCTACCTCAACCTTTACATATTTCGAGCAGAAAAGCCCTCCCGATGAACATGAGCCGACACCAGAGCCCCCCTCCGGAACTCCGCCGGCTATTCCCTCTGAAAATCCCGATCCGTCCGCTTCCGATGAGACTCAGCAGAATTCCACAGACGGCGAAAATGATCCGACTTCGGGAACTGCCGGTGAAGCTTCCTCTGAAGGAACAGAAAATACTGTTCCGAATACCGAAAAGCCCTCCGGAACAGACGCTCCTGAATTAACTACAACGGCTGCGGCATCATCTCAGGGAGCAAGAACTACTACTCAGACCGCAAAGCCTCCGCAGACCTCCGCAGGCTCTGAGCCTGTACAGCCGCCGACCCTGCCTGACTATCAGCAGCCGACAAAGCCGTTCGAGGATTTTCCTGCGCAGGAAAATACGCTCCCCACTCGTCCGTCATGGGAGGAAGATCGTCCGCCCCATCAGGAAGACGATTATCCCTACAATCCTGATGATAATTGGAATAATAATGACTATTACGACTATCCTCAGCCCGACCATCCGGAATACTGGGACAAGAATTACTATCAGCAATATAACGCAGAAGAGCCGACAGCGGCAGCCGCTTCTGTAATGGCGTTTATGCCGAACAGCGCAAACGGATTTTCAATCATGCCGATGTCAGTATCTCAGCTCACACCGTCATACGGCGGACTCCGTACGCTGCTCATGAATACTCCTGAGCCTGAGAAAAAAGAACCTGCACCGGTGCCGAAATCTCTCGGCTCAATTGAATTCTTCGTTCTCATGTCGGATAAGGACGGAAACTATCTCGCCTCTCTCAATAACGACGACCTCACCGCTGAGACTGCTCAGACCTACATCAACAAGGTTCTCAAGCAGGACGCTTCCAACGGAATGCTTGACAACCTCCAGTTCTGCTCTCTCGGAAAAATAAACGGAACTCTCATGGTTTTCACCGACAGAAGCGCAGAATTCGAGATGCTCGACCAGCTTACTCATACAACCTTCATCATAGGAATTATAAGCTTCATTGTTCTCTCGATCCTGACTATGTTCCTCTCAAAAAAGAGCATCGAGCCTATCAAGACTGCATTCGAGAAGCAGAAACAGTTTATTTCCGACGCAAGCCATGAGCTTAAAACTCCGCTGACGATAATTTCCGCCAACGCAGACGTTCTGTCCGATGAAATAGGGGACAATAAGTGGCTGGAGTACATTAAATCCCAGACCGACAGAATGAATCTTCTCGTAAACGACCTGCTGAATCTGACCCGACTCGAGAACAATACCGCTGACTTCATTTGCAGCGATTTCAACCTCAGCAAGGCGATTGAGAACACGGCACTTCCCTTTGAGTGTCAGGCATTTGAAATGCAGAAGGTCTTTGAGATCGACATTCAGGAAAATCTCATGCTCAACGGCAGCGAACGTCATGTAAAGCAGATGGCTGCAATATTCATCGACAACGCTCTGAAATACTCCAACGACGGCGGAACCGTTCGTGTTATGCTTAAAACTCAGGGAGATAAGAAGATACTCTCCGTATTCAACACAGGTTCGGGAGTCAAGGAGTCCGAAAAGGATAAGATCTTCGAGCGTTTCTACCGCAGCGATGATTCCCGTGCACGCACTACAGGCGGCTACGGACTGGGTCTTGCAATCGCAAAATCAATTATTGACAAGCATAAGTTCAAGGTCTCAATTGATAATGCCGAAGGCTCAAGTATCTGCTTCAATGTTATCATGTAAATATTAAAGGAGCGCACCTGCGCTCCTTTATTTCTGCAATAGTTTATTGAATCCGTATCATACCTTAAAGAATATGAATCCTCAATGCCGCAGAATCAAGCTTATATACAGAAAAAACAGCTGTCGGGTTTATACCCGGCAGCTGATTTTTGTTATCCTATTCTCTTTTTGAATCCGATTTTATCCATGGCAGCACCGACTGCAATATACAGAACCGCACTCGTACCGACCTGCACAAAATATGACGGAGTCTGCGTGAAAGCCGCAATAATTGCCGCTGAGGAAAGCTCTCCGGTGATCACTATACCCTCATAGAGGCTGTATCCGGCAACGCAGAGTACCAGCGAAGGAATAATTGCAAGGCAGTTTCTGAGATTGATGATTTTTTCGTTCTTATTCGTGAAAAACAGCGCAGTAACTGCTTTTATGACGATAGTAGCAGGCAGCCACACAGCGTATCCTGTCAGACCGTCAGCAAGCGCTCCTCCAATAGCTCCTGCGGCGACCGCATAGGGGGCAGGAAGAATACTTGCGGCAAGGTAAATAAGTCCGTCGCCCGCATGAGTATAACCTGCGCCAGTCGGTATGTGCAGATAAGCAGTAAAGACGAAAATCAATGCCGCAAAGAATCCCGTGATAACCATTCTGCGGAGCTTCTGTGAGCTTGTGCTTGTCGTTTTTGATAATGACATATTAACCACCTCTGTTGCTTCAAGGTTTTTCCCGCAGGAGAGCTCATCAGCTCCCCATAAGAAAAAACGCAGAATTTGATATAATTATAACACCGCAAACCCGGTTTTTCAAGAGGAATACTTAACATTTTTCGGCAACTTTCGCTCAGATTTTTGTATTAAGGCAAAACCGCACAAAATTTGTGCGGTGCTGATTTATGGTGTGTTTACTCTCAGAAATCAAACTTCTCTTTAAGCTTTTCAAAGAAGCTCTGTCTCTTGGCGTAATTTTTCTCATTGAGTGAATCCTCGAACTCCTTGAGAAGCTCTTTCTGCTTCTTTGTGAGATTCTTTGGAACCTCCACAGTGACCTTTACATACTGATTTCCTCTGTCGGAGCGATGGAGCTTCTGAACTCCCTTGCCCTTGAGTCTGAACACAGTACCTGTCTGAGTTCCCTCGCTGATATTATACTTAACCTGTCCGTCAATCGTCGGAACAGTAATTTCATCACCGAGAACCGCCTGAGTATAAGTAACAGGAATCTCGCAGTGGATATCGTAGCCCTCTCTTGTGAAGATGGGGTGATTTCTCACATTAACAGTAACATTGAGGTCGCCTGCAGGACCGCCATTAGTACCGCTGTCGCCCTGTCCGGAAAGACGTATTGTCTGACCGTCTGCAATTCCAGCCGGGATATCGAAGTTGATAGTCTTGGGAGTTCTGATTCTTCCTGCACCGCGGCACTTGCTGCACGGAGTCTTGACAAGCTTGCCCTTTCCGGCGCACTTAGGACATACCTTTGTTGAAGAAATCGCACCGAAAGGCGTACGCTGAGTCACCTTGACCTGACCTCTTCCCTGACAGTCGGGACAGGTCTCAGCAGAAGTACCCGGCTCAGCGCCCGAGCCGTTACATGAGTCACAGGTTGCCATACGGTTGAGCTTGATCTCCTGCTTTTTGCCCTTGCAGGCGTCCATGAAGTCGATAACGATCGACTCGTTGATATCGGCACCGCGTCTGGGACCATTTGCAGAAGCTCTTGTACCGCCGCTGCTGAATCCGCCGAAACCGCCGAAGATATTCTCGAGAATATCGCCCATATCTCCGAAGCCGCCGAAGCCTCCTCCGAAATCGCCTCCGCCGCCGTAGGACGGATCTACTCCTGCATGACCGAACTGGTCGTAACGCTGCTTTTTCTCGGGATTCGACAGAACCTCGTAAGCCTCATTGACCTCCTTGAACTTCTCCTCGCAGGTAGGGTCGTCGGGATGAAGGTCGGGGTGGAATTCTCTTGCCTTCTTTTTAAAGGCTTTTTTTATCTCGTCCTCGGAAGCTCCCTTCTGAAGCCCGAGCACCTCGTAATAATCTCTCTTATTATCTGCCATAATTCTTCTCCAATCTCAATATAGGGGACGCTTCCGATATATTCTACCGTACATCTGAATTTCTGCATAAACGGCAACAGGCGAACAAAGTTCGCCTACACCGTTATGAAACTCACGGGGAGTTATTTATCATTAAGCCTCAGTGAAGTCAGCGTCAACAACGCCGTCGTCAGCGGCTGTATCAGCGCCCTGACCGCCCATGTTTGCGAACTGTGACGGGTCGATGCCCTCGCCGTTGGGGTTAGCCTGCTGGTAGAGCTTAGCTGAGAGGTCGTAGAATGCCTTCTGGAGGTCATCCTTCTTAGCCTTGATCTCGTCGAAGTTATCAGCAGCAACAGCAGCCTTTACGTCAGCGCACTTAGCCTCGATAGCGGACTTCTCGTCAGCGGAAATCTTATCGCCGATCTCTCCGAGAGCCTTTTCGCACTGGAATACGAGGTTCTCAGCTTCATTCTTTGTATCAACCTGCTCACGGCGCTTCTTGTCTTCCTCAGCGTACTGCTCAGCCTCCTTGACAGCCTTGTCGATATCCTCCTTGGACATATTTGTGGAAGCTGTGATGGAGATATTCTGCTCCTTGCCTGTGCCGAGGTCCTTAGCGGAAACGTGAACGATACCGTTCTGGTCGATATCGAAGGTTACCTCAATCTGAGGGATACCTCTGGGTGCGGGAGCGATTCCGTCGAGACGGAAAGTACCGAGCTGCTTGTTGTCACGAGCGAACTCACGCTCACCCTGAAGAACGTTGATATCAACAGCCGGCTGGTTGTCAGCGTAGGTTGAGAATATCTGTGACTTCTTAGTCGGGATAGTAGTATTTCTCTCGATCATCTTAGTGCATACTCCGCCGGCTGTCTCGATACCGAGTGAAAGGGGAGTTACATCGAGGAGGAGGAGACCGTTCTTAACGTCGCCGCCGAGAACGCCGCCCTGATATGCAGCACCGAGAGCAACGCACTCGTCAGGGTTAATGCCCTTGAAAGGCTCCTTGCCGATGAGCTTCTTAACAGCGTCCTGAACAGCAGGGATTCTTGAAGAACCGCCGACCATAAGAACCTTGTTGATCTCAGAAATGCTGAGTCCGCTGTCGTTGAGAGCCTGTCTTACGGGTCCCATAGTAGCCTCTACGAGGTCAGCAGTAAGCTCGTTGAACTTAGCCTGTGTGAGAGTGAGGTCAAGGTGCTTCGGAACGCCTGTAGCGTCAACAGTGATGAATGGGATATTGATATTTGAAGTAGTTGTTGAAGAAAGCTCAATCTTAGCCTTTTCAGCAGCGTCCTTGAGTCTCTGAGCAGCCATCTTGTCTGTAGAGAGGTCGATACCCTCAGCCTTCTTGAACTCGTCGATAATCCAGTTGATGATTCTCTGGTCGAAGTCATCGCCGCCGAGGTGGTTGTTACCTGCTGTAGCGAGAACCTGCTGAACATCCTCGCCCATCTCGATGATGGAAACGTCGAATGTACCGCCGCCGAGGTCGTAAACCATAACTACCTGCTCTTCTTCCTTGTCGATGCCGTAGGAAAGTGCAGCAGCTGTAGGCTCATTGATGATTCTTCTTACGTTAAGACCTGCAATCTGACCTGCGTCCTTAGTAGCCTGTCTCTGTGAGTCTGTGAAATATGCGGGAACTGTGATAACAGCCTCTGTAACAGGCTCGCCGAGGTAAGCCTCTGCGTCAGCCTTGAGCTTCTGGAGAGTCATAGCTGAAATCTCCTGAGGAGTATAGTTCTTGCCGTCGATAGAAACCTTATAATCAGAACCCATATGTCTCTTGATAGAAGCAACAGTTCTGTCATGGTTTGTGATAGCCTGTCTCTTAGCAACCTGACCAACGAGTCTCTCGCCGCTGTTTGTGAATGCAACGACTGAAGGAGTTGTTCTTGCGCCCTCTGAGTTAGGGATAACTACAGCGTTACCGCCCTCCATAACTGCTACGCAGGAGTTTGTTGTACCAAGGTCAATACCAATAATCTTTCCCATAATGATTACCTCCATAATCAATAATTGTATATTAATTTTGTTTTCTGCTTAAAGGTGAATTTATATCCGGAATCGGGCAGCCGCAAGGGCTGCCCCTACGGTTGATCAGATATCCAGAATTATTTTACTGTGCTACCGCAACCATAGCCGGACGGATGAGCTTATCGCCCATTTTCCAGCCCTTCTGATAAACAGCGCAGACATAGCCGGAAGCATAGTCCGTGTCAGCCTGCTGGCTGATAGCGTTGTGAACGTTGGGGTCGAACTCCTTGCCGAGAGACTCAACCTCGGTAACATTCATCTTGCCGAGAATATCCATAAGCTGATTGAAAATCATCTTCATGCCGTTCTTGTAGTTTTCGTCGGTGCACTCTGACTCAAGCGAACGCTCGAAGCTGTCGATAACGGGCAGGATATTTTCAATGCACTTAGCTGACGCATTATTATATGTCTCAGTTTTTTCTTTAGCAGTTCTCTTGCGGTAGTTGTCATACTCAGCAAAGAGACGCACATACTTGTCATTAGCCTCGTGAAGAGCTTCTTCCATTTCGGCAACCTGAGCTGCTGTATCATTGTACTCGCTCACAGCGTCCTCCTCGTCGAGAGCTTCCTCATCAGCAGCTTCTGCTGCCGTTTCCTCTGCGGAAAGCTCTGTTTCAAGCTCTTCCTGAGCTTCTTTATTTACATCACTCATCGGAAATCTCCTTTCTTCATTACAGCTCGACAGTATCCTGATCTGCCGGAAGCCTGTTTGTATATTCATCCTCCTCTGAAATAAGAGAAGTAATTTTCTGTGTAAGATACTCTATATAAGGGATAATTTTCTTATAGTTGACTCTCATAGGACCGATAACTCCCAGCGAGCCTGCCTCCTTACCGTCTCTGCGGTATTTTGAGACGATCATGCTTGAGTTGCCGATAACGAAATTATCGTTTTCCGAGCCGAACTTTACCTGAATACCGCTGAACGTATCGTCGAGCATACGGGTAAGCTCGTTTTTGCGCTCAATAAAGCGTACGACCTCCATCTTGTCAAGCTCCTCGCACGAGAACAGCTTATCCTCGCCGCTCATGGTGATTTCCTCATGCCTGAGGTCATCAGAAAGCTCGTACAAGCCTTTTACAAGGGGAGAAAGAGTCACTATGTAGGCGCTCATTGCAGCGACCATCTTATCGAACATTTCATCGGAAAGCGAATCAACGGAAACTCCGCTGAGGTTTTCTTCTATATAATGAGTAAAGAACTCGAGCTGCTCGTGACTGAGATCGAATTCAAGTCTGCATGCTTTGTTTTTGATATTTCCGCTCGAGGTTATCAGCAGGATGACATATAGTCTTTTACCTGTCGGAATTACCTCTACCTTTGATATTACCGAGAACTTCGGAGCTGAATTAGTAACGACCGCAGCGCACTGCGTAAGCTCCGCAAGAGCTGTGGCGGCATTCTGAACAAGAAGCTCCTCGGTAAGAGTTTTCTCATCGCCGAGCATTTCGTCCAGCTTTGATTTTTCCTCCTGAGAAAGCTCGGGAAGCGTCATAAGCTCATCTATATACAGCCGGTATCCGAGAAATGTCGGAACTCTTCCTGCTGAGGTATGCGGCTGTTCCAGATAGCCAAGCTGCTCCAGAGCTGCCATATCATTTCTGATTGTTGCGGCGGAAACCTTTATATGAGCGAGTTGAGCAATTGCCTTTGAGCCGACAGGCTCGCCTGTCCTGAGATACTCGTCGATAACCGCAGCGAGAATTTTCAGTTTTCTGTCGTCCACCTTTATACAACCTTTCATTTGTTTAGCACTCTCACTCTCTGAGTGCTAACTATAATTTATCACTATTCTTCCGCATTGTCAAGCATTTTATGCATTTTCGTCTTTTTTACCTAAAACATATCCTCACTTTATGCGTTTTGCACTATTTTGACAAGCGACCCCGATCTGAATTGTTGTTTGGCGGGGGGGAGCTTCGCAGTCTATTGAGGGAGACCCTTTTGAAAAAGGGTCATCCCTCAAACTCCCTCCCTAAAACTTTTATTTAAATTTTCCAGATAGGGGCATGCCCCTATCTGGAAAATTTGAGTTGAAGTCTTTGGAAAGGGGTCTGGGGAAGAACCTTTCCTCAGAAAGGTTTTCCCCAGCAGGTTGCGAAGATCCCCCGCAAAACAACAATTTATTCAAAATCATCTATGCAGGTACTTGCAAATGGGAAAAAAATGTGATATAATCAGAATATTATGATTTATTATAGGATAGTATTGCTCTGCGGAGACCATGTTCAGCCGCAATTCAGGCACGGGACAGGCTCTTTAAGGCAATACTGCACAAAGATTATACGGAAGATGCGCGACAGATTTTTCGTTAGATTGTATAAAAAGACCGCAGGCATACTGACGTATGTCAAGGGATTTTTGTGCAGGATAACGGAAAATATGCAAGCAGATTTCGTATAAAGCCGTCAGGCGGGCTTTGTGTGGTATTGCCTTAATCACCGGAGTCATACCGTCCGCATTCAAAGGAGGAACAACAAATTGGCTAAATCCAAAGCTGTCAGCGCTAAGCCGGGATTTACAGCTGCGGACGTTATGGACAGAGAGCTTGGTAAAAAATCAAGTCCCTGGATATATGTTGCCGCATTCTTTATTCCTGCGATCCTTACGCTTATCGCTTACGCCGCATTCGGCGTATTCCCGTTCGGCGAACGTTCAGTTCTCGCCCTCGACCTCAACGGTCAGTACATTTACTACTTTGAAGCCCTCAGAGACGCTTTCTGGGGTGACGGCAGCATCTTCTACAGCTGGGGCCGTGACCTTTCGGGAGAATTCATGGGTATTATCGGCTACTACCTTGCAAGTCCGTTTACTCTTATAGTAATGCTCCTGCCCAGAACCATGATTCTGGAAAGCATCCTCATCATGCAGCTCTGCAAGCTCGGTACGGCAGGTCTCACCTTCTGTATCTACGCTCAGAAGTCAAAGCATGTAAAGCCGCTTCAGTCGATCCTTTTCTCAACAGTCTACGCAATGATGGGCTACGCTGTTATCCAGCTCATCGACCCGATGTGGATCGACGGTGTAGTATTCCTTCCGCTGATAATCCTCGGCGTTGAAAGACTCGTCGATGACGGCAGAAAAATCAACTACATCATTCCCCTTGCAATTATGTTCATCGCCAACTTCTATATCGGCTACATGGTTGCGATCTTTGTTGCGATGTACTTCCTGTACTACCTTTTCTTCGGTACAGAGAGAAGATTCAAGGATACATACGAGTATGTAAAGGTTATCGGACGAATGTTCCTCGCAACTGCCGTGGTGCTTATGTGCAGTGCGATTATGCTCCTGCCCGTTTACAATGCTCTTTCACTCGGTAAGTTCGAGTTCTCACAGCCCGATTACAGCTATGCAACTCAGTTCTCACCCATCGAGCTTGTTCCGACGCTTCTCCCGAACCAGTACTACTCCGTAAACATGCACGGTAAGCCCGAGATTTACTGCGGCGTTCTCTCGCTTGTACTTCTCCCGCTGTTCTACCTCAACAAAAAGGTTTCAAGAAACCAGAAGATCGGATATACCCTTATCGTTCTGGCACTCTTCTTCAGTATGTACATCAAGCCTGTTGATATGCTCTGGCACGGCGGACAGACTCCTAACTGGCTCCCGTACAGATACTCGTTCCTGCTCTCATTCGTGCTGGTTTCGATGGCTGCCACTATCTTCTCGAATCTCGACGGCTACAAGCTCAATATCAAGCAGATAGGCGGAACCTTCGTCGGAATTCTTGCGCTTGTGCTTCTCTTTGAAGCTAAAATGGACAGCTTCGAGTATCAGCAGGGCAAATTCAAATACGTTGCAAGCGCCCCCTATACAACAGAGGAATCCTTCGGCGGCGAACAGTATACGGAGCTGTGGCTCGGTACTCTTGCCTTTGGTATGCTCCTTGCGGCATTCTATCTGTTTATGCTCTATCTGTACAGCAACTCCAAAAACACAAAGCACAAGAGAGTCATCACCTTCGCTATGGCGGCTGTTGTCTGCTTTGAGGCAGGCTACAACGCTTACGATACCTTTAAAAAGGTTGACAAGGAGGTTGCCTTCTCCAACCGTGATACCTACTACAATATCATGCAGGCAGGACGTGACGTCACTGAAACTCTTGAAGAGCATGACGACGGTCTTTACCGTGCTGAGAAAACCTTTTTCCGTACCGTTAACGATAACCTCACATACGGTCTGAGAGGTATCTCGCACTCCAGCTCGGTAATGAACACCAAAATCATCAACTTTATCGAGACAATGGGCTACTCCATGAGAAGCTACGTTACAAGATACGACGGTAACTCGTCTCTCGCTGACTCGCTGCTCGGTATCAAGTATATCATCCACGACCCCCGTCAGACTAATAACAAGTCCATTCTCAACACTACCTACAACCAGATCTTCACCGAGGACTATATCAACAACGAGGGTAATCAGTCCACTTTCCAGGTTTACGAGAACCCCAATGCGCTCTCTATCGGCTACATGGTAAGCGAGGATATCACTAACCTCGGTCACCTCGGAAACGATAACCCGTTCAACAGCCAGAATATCTTCATGAGTACGCTCTCGGGCAATACCCAGTTCTCAACGACTCCCGCAACCGAGACTCAGAGTGAAATCATCAACATCGACGGCTTCAGAGAGTACTACACAAGACTCCCTGAGACTATCGTCCTCAACGAGTGCGTTGAGTCACCCTACGGCGAACAGAGACTCTTTACTGCTAATGCAGACGCTACAAATCCGCTCGTAAACGTTCAGGTTCAGGCTCAGAATGATGACGAGATCTATATGTACTTCAAGACATATAATGAGAAGGCTGTTAACCTCTGGATCTCCTCCGAAAAGGACGAAAACGGCAACTTCATCAATCATTCTCAGCTCTCTTCAAACGCTTACTACGAGAACCATGACTACTGCGCTGTAAGACTCGGCTCCTACCCCGCAGGTACTGACATCGAGATCCGTATGACTATCCGTCTTAACTCCGCTGCTCCCGATACTGAGGAGTACACGATCGTTAAGGATTTCTTCGTTTATCACTTCAACGACGCTCTCTTCCAGGAGGATATCGACAAGCTCAAGACAAATCAGTGGGATATCACAGAGTACACCGACAGATATATCGAGGGTACTATCACTGCTGAGGAAGGTCAGATAATGTTCACTTCAATTCCGTCCGAGCCGGGCTGGACAGTCAAGGTTGACGGCAAGAAGGTTGAACAGGTCGAGCTTATCTCCGCATTCATCGGTATTCCGCTTGAGCCGGGTACTCATACAGTTACCATGG
Organism: Ruminococcus sp.; assembly: GCA_017463375.1. Classification (GTDB taxonomy): domain Bacteria; phylum Bacillota; class Clostridia; order Oscillospirales; family Ruminococcaceae; genus Ruminococcus. Next base: position 12,125 of record JAFTPG010000005.1, read on the forward strand.
AGTATACTCCGCCCGGATTCATTATAGGAGTCATCCTGCTTATACTCGGTATCGGCGCGATCGTGCTGTTCTACCTCTACGACAGAAAGAACAACAAGGTTCTTATCGCTGCAATCAAAGCTAAGAAGCAGGCAAAGATCAATAAGGAAAGAGCTGCACAGGGACTTCCCGCTATTGAGGAGACTCCCGAGGTTCCGCAGCAGAAAAAGCCCTCGATAATCAAGTCAAAGGGCGCTCCGGCTGCAAAGGAAGAGGAAAAGACTGAAAATTCCGATTCCGAAAGCCAGCAGGAGGAGAATGCTCCCGAGCAGAGCAATAATGCTCCGGCTGCAAATAATCAGCCCAAAAAGAAAAAGGGTAAGAAAAAGAAAAAGAGATAATTTCTCTTAATTAAGGGACAGGCAGTAATGTCTGTCCCTTTAACTGTATATTCATATGAAAAATATGGGCGCACGGAATGCGCCCCTACATTTCGGTTATTTTGTGCCATTTCGTGTAGGGGCGAGTTCCGCTCGCCCGAGATTTTGAAACAAAATTCAATTTATCAACAATCTGTGAGACAGGCAGCCAATCCTGTCTCTTTTCATGCTTATCAAAAAAGTCCGGTTTTCACCGGACTTTTGCTGATTTATATAACATCTGAGATTCAGAACTTGCTGATAATCCGAATGCCCCGGAGCATCATGATCCGGGGCGCAGATTTTACATATTATTCCTGTTCTCGAGCGCCTTGAAGAGCGTTACTTCATCGGCATATTCGAGGATTCCGCCGACAGGGAGACCGAATGCGAGTCTTGTCACCGTGATTCCCAGCGGCTTGAGGAGATTAGCGATATAAAGCGCCGTAGCGTCGCCCTCGACAGTAGGATTGGTCGCCATGATGACCTCGGAAACGTCACCCTTGCCGACTCTTGCCAGCAATTCACGAATGCGGAGCTTATCGGGAGTCACGCCGTCCATAGGCGAAAGAAGCCCGTGCAGGACGTGATAAAGACCGTTATACTCCCTTGTGCGCTCGAAAGCGGTGACATCCTTTGGACCCTCCACAACGCAGATAACGCTTCTGTCACGCTCGCTGTCGGAGCAGATCGGACAAATCTCCCTCTCAGTCAGATTCTGACAGCATTTGCATGACTTCACCTTAGTTTTAGCGTCCACGAGAGCCTGAGCGAACTCCTTGACCGAGTCCGTATCCATTGACATAACGTGGTAAGCGAGCCTCTGAGCCGATTTCATGCCAATACCGGGCAGCGAGGCGAATTTTTCCGCCAGAATCACCAGCGGAAGCGCATTATGGTCAGCCATTCCGATTAAAAGAGTCCCGGAAGTGAAACTCCGCCGGTGATCTTGTTCATTTCGTTCTCAGTAGTCTGCTCGATGTTGTTTACAGCCTCGTTTACAGCGCTGATGATGAGATCCTGAAGCATCTCGATATCCTCGGGATCAACGACCTCGGGCTTGAGTGTAAGCGACTTGATAGTTTTCTTACCTGTGAGGACAACCTCAACAGCTCCGCCGCCTGCTGTAGCGGTAAAGTCTCTCTCCTCGATATCGTTCTGGAGGTCAGTGATCTGCTCCTGCATTTTCTGAGCCTGTCTGATCATGGAATTCATATTCTGATTTCCGCCCATATTCTTAGGTACTCTTGCTCTCATTTTAAAATTCTCCTTTAAATTTTGATTAAGAACCTGTCTTCATAAGAAATATGTATGGATTTTCGAGCATAATTTTGTTGCAGACAAGGCGAAAATTTGCAGGAGGGCTGTCGCCCTGCAAGGATTTTCAACGCAGTATGCGGCGAAATTTGCCGAGAATACATGCGTATTTCTTTGTGAAGGCAGGTTCTGATATGGTTTGGCAATTCTGCATTGTGGAATCGCCGTTAATTATTCTCAACAGCCGTTTCAATACTGCTGTCAATTGCTTTTTTGATGAGTTTTTCCGCCATACTCTGCTGCTCCTCCTTAGAGACAGCGCATCTTGCTCTGATAACGAACCTCTGACCGAGGACTCTTCGGATAGTTTCGCCGAGTGACAGGGCGTTCTCCTTATTCTTGAACAGAGTGATAAAGAATCTGTTCTGAGCCGTAATAAAGATAACATTTCCTGCTGTGGCGGCAGTGGAATTTTCGAGACTTCCTGCAACAGAGGGATTGACGTTTTTGAACTCCTCGAGCACCTCGTTCCATCTTTCGCACGGAACGAGATCGCCGGGCTTGAGCTTTTTCAAATCGACGCTGGGAACGGGTTCAGCTTCCACGGCAGGATTATTAGCCGTAAGAACCTCAGACGGCTTTGAGCTTCGTTTTACGGAAGCAGCTTCGCCTGCTGAGACAGAGCTGATTTTATTCTCCAACTGTTTTATTTTATCATATATTTCAGAATTGTCAATAGTTTCGGCGGTATTCTTTACATTTCCGCAAAGCTTTATGAGCGCCATCTCGAACTCGACGCGCCTGTTCATGACCTTGTTCATGCGTTCGCGGCATTCCTGAAGCACAGCAAGACGTTTCATGACTGTTTCAAGGTCTGTTTCAGCGGCGAGCTTTCTGAGTCTTGCAAGCTCGTCGGGCATGCAGATGATGAGCTTATCAGCCGTCTCGGGCGAGACCTTCAGCAGCATAACATTACGCAGCTGCATAATAAGCTCCTCGCAGAGCCTTGTAAGGTCCTTGGACATATCGTACAGCGAGCCTGCAACAGCGAGTGCTCCTGCCGTATTGCCGCCTGAAACGGCTTCAAGGATCTCGTACAGGTATTCACGTCCTGCGATTCCTGCCGTTGCGGAAACTGCTTCTGCGTCGATCACCTCGGCGCAGACCGAGCACTGATCCAGCAGAGAAATAGCGTCACGCATACCTCCGTCGGCGAGCTTCGCTATAAGAGCCGCACCGTCCTCAGTGAGATTAATGCTCTCGCACGAGGCGATATGCAGGAGTCTTGCGGCGATGTCCTCAGCCCTGATTCTGCGGAAGTCGTATCTCTGACAGCGTGAAGCGATAGTTGCGGGAACCTTGTGGATCTCGGTAGTTGCAAGTATAAATTTGACATACGGCGGAGGCTCCTCCATAATTTTCAACAGAGCGTTGAACGCACTTACCGAAAGCATGTGAACCTCGTCGATGATATATATTTTGAAGTCGCCTCGCTCGGGAGTATAAACAGCTCCGTCACGCAGGTCACGGATATCGTCAACACCGTTGTTTGAAGCGGCGTCGATTTCGATTATATCGGTCAGAGCGCCGCTGTCGGCGTCACGGCAGATATCGCACTCAAGACAGGGATTTCCTCCGTGCATACTGCGGCAGTTTACCGCCTTTGCGAGGATTCTCGCACAGGTAGTCTTACCCGTACCTCTCGAGCCTGTGAACAGATATGCATGAGCGGTTTTTCCGCTGACTATCTGATTTTTCAGCGTATCGGTAATATGCTGCTGGGAGATCACGTCATCGAACGACATAGGTCTCCATTTTCTGTACAATGCCTTATACAATAAAACCGCTCCTTTCCTGATCAGCTGTGCAGGAGTTCCTTCTCCATTTCTTTTTCCTTTGCATGGCACTCGGTAAGAGCCGCTGCCTGAACCTGTTTATAGTATTCGGTAAAGCCCTGAGGATCCTTGATATGATTCAGCAGAGCCGACTTGTAAAGCTCCTCACCCTTGTCGAATTCGTGGAGAATTGTATGAGCCACGGCAGCTCCGCCGAGAGCGTCGGCATAGTTCTCGTGAAGCTCGATTGCCTCATTGTACCATTTCAGAGCCGTTCTGCCGTCGCTGAGGTGCAGATACATTCTTCCGATATCGGTGCGGACGAACATTTTGTAGGTATTCTTATCCTCAAAGAGAATGGTGTTGTATATATCCAGAGCTTCATTGATATCTCCCATAGCTCCGAGCGCTCTTGCAAGGAGAAAGGGCAGGATATCGTGTGAGAAGCCCAGCTGCTGAGCCTTTTCATAATACATTACAGTATTCGGATAGTACTCCATAACGTCGTAGCAGCGAGCTATATAGAAGCACAGGACTGCCTGTTCCGACTGTCTGAGAGAGCCGAAGCAGCTTTCCTCAATGGACTTGAAACCTGTCAAAGCAGAATTGATCTCGCCCTTCATAAGCTTTTCTACGGAATCGGAGAAAACACGGTTAGATTTTCCCGGTCCCAGAAAATTTTTGCCGATAAGCTCAGCGTCGTACTTATGCGGAGAGCGCAGCATCATTATCAGCGCCGGAATCAATACGGCGGTCAGGTTGAACAGAAGCAAGATTCTGACAATATACATGATCTCGGGAAGTCCCGTTGCATACATGAAACCGGCAAGAGCATAGAATCCGAGAGTACTCACAAAAGTACCTATAAATATGGTCTTACGCAGACTCGTGAAGAGCTTGCGGAAAAAATACTTCATGACAGCCGGCCTCCATTCTGAAAAAAATTCCGGAACATAGATGTGCAGGCTGGCTGCGGCACACAAAACGCTCCGCTTAATGCTGCTCGGTCTCCCGCCTGACATGGTTCACGGTGTTTCATTGCACAGGGCCCGCACATCTATATTTCGGAATTTCCTGTAAAATCTCTTTTATCGCTTACGCTATACTAAATATGATACCACATTTCGCTCTGTTTGTCAAGGCTTATTTTTGTCGGCGAACGCAAATCAATTTTCAAACTTAAATAATTTATGCATTACGCTGTCCGACTGTAGGGGACGGCGTCCTCGACGTCCCAATAATTAATTGGCTACTGTAGGGGCAGCCCTTGCGGCTGCCCGTAGATGAACTTTGATGTAATTTCGGAAAACGAAACGGGCGGATAATATCCGCCCTCAGTCTGTAGAAAAACATAATTCGGGACGTCGGGGACGCCGTCCCCTACAATTACGCAACGTAAAACAGCCAATTTGTAGGGGCGATCACCGGTCGCCCAAGATTAAAACTACCTTTTTCGACACTCTCTGGGCGGATAATATCCGCCCCTACGATTTTAATGGTATTACGTTGCATGTATGGCAACATCGGTCGACCGCAAGGGTCGACCCTACAAACGTGTTCGCACGTTATCGCAGAGCAACTTTTCCGACTTTTGCTCAGGCGCTTCATACTGTTCCGCAAAAATCAAGGGCGCCCGATGAGCGCCCCTACGTCAGAACGGAAAATTTTACCTGTAGGGGCAGTCCTTGCGGCTGCCCGCTGTGATTTACCTCAAATGTGAAACGCCGCCCTATAAGGACGGCATTTTTGCATTATTTCAGCCTGAGCTTCTTATCCCTCTCGAGATAATCTTTTGTCTCTTTAGAGACAACTCCTGAAAGTGCAACGAGCGCAATAATATTCGGCAGAGCCATGAGACCGTTGAAGATGTTAGCGATAGTCCACACTGACTCCACAGTGAGATATGTACCCATGAATACGGCAGCAATATAGAGGAATCTGAAAATAAGAATGAGAGTTCTGTTGGAATTTGTCAGATAAGCAAGGCATCTCTCGGAGTAATAATTCCAACCGAGAATAGTAGTAAATGCGAAGAAAACAAGACATATCATCAGAACAAACGAAGCCGCCTTGTCCGGGAACGGCAGACCGTACTGGAATGCAGCCGTAGTGATCTCAACGCCCTCAAGGTCGGGATTGGTGTTGATGCAGCCCGATATCACGATTGAAAGACCCGTCATTGTGCAGACAATAATAGTGTCGATGAAGGTACCTGTCATAGTAACAAGACCCTGCTTAGCACAGTCGTTTGACTTTGCCGCAGCAGCCGCAATCGGAGCAGAGCCGAGACCTGCCTCGTTTGAGAAGATACCTCTTGAAACGCCGTTCTGCATAGCCGCAAAGATAGCTCCTGCCGCACCTCCGGCAGCTGCTTTAAGACCGAATGCGCTCTTTACGATTTCAGCGATAGCAGTTGGAATCTCAGTGATATGACCGAAGATAATAATAAGACAGCAGATTATATAAGCTACAGCCATGAGCGGAACGATAATCTCAGAAGCCGAAGCGATACGCTTGATTCCGCCGATAATGATAAGAGCAGTGCAGGCTGTGATAATGATACTTGTGATAATCTGAGTCCATGTATACTCCGAGCCGAACAGAGAAACAGTGTGAGCCATTTCGGGGTCGAAGAAGTTGTTTGCGGCGGTTGAAATTCCGTTAACCTGAGTCATAGTACCGATTCCGAGCAGACCTGCGAGTACTCCGAACAGAGCGAACAGCTTACCCAGCCACTTCCATCTTGAACCCATACCATTTTCGATATAGTAGAAAGGTCCGCCGAGCATCTGTCCCTGCTTGTCAGTGATCCTGTACTTGACAGCGAGAAGTCCCTCCGAGTACTTGGTAGCCATACCCAGAAAAGCTGCGACCTCCATCCAGAAGAGAGCGCCCGGGCCTCCGAGAGCAATAGCCGTAGCAACTCCGACGATATTTCCCGTACCTATTGTAGCCGAAAGAGCCGTACACAGCGCACCGAAGCTTGAAACCTCGCCGTCGGCAGTTTCCTCCTTAGCGAACATGAGCTTCAGCGATGTGCCGAGTCTGCGTATCTGAATTCCGCGGGTACGGAATGTCAGGAGCAGTCCGCAGCCGAGAATCAGCACTATAAGCGGGATTCCCCACACGACGCTGTCGATTTTTCCCAGTATTTCGTTAAATTTTTCCATTGGTTATCCTTTCCGCACAAAAAGGGCAGCCTTTGGGGTTGCCCTGATTGACAATTTAATCCGAATCAACTGCAAATATGTACCGCAGCTTATTTCTTATCAGCGTCAGCCTTTGCAGCAGCCTCATTCTGAGCCTTGAGAAGATCTCTGATCTCTGTGAGAAGAACCTGATCCTTGGTAGGAGCTGCCGGAGCTGCTTCCTTCTTCTTGATGAACTTATTCATCACCTTAACGATGCAGAAGATACAGAATGCGATGATAAGGAAGTTGATGACAGCCTGGAGGAACATACCGATCTGGATAACAGGCTTGTCTCCGTTAAGGCTCCACGGAATAACGATGTGGAGACCCTCGAGGTTGATACCGCCGATGATGGCGCTGATAATGGGCATGAGCATGTTGTCAACGAGCGATTTTACAATGTTTGTAAAAGCTGTACCGATGATCATACCTACAGCGAGATCCATAACATTTCCCTTGGAAATAAAGGTTTTAAACTCTTCAAAAAACTTTTTCATGACTGATTACTCCTTTAGCTTTTAACGATATATTTCCTAAGCGGAAACACGATTAACTCTGACTACAATTATAACATTTTTCCCGATATTTTTCAAGTAGTATTCAAAATTTTGTGCAGACCATTGTTATAAATACAGTCCTGATTGTGCACTATATACAAAACTGAAAGAGACAGCATGAGCTGTCTCTTTAGAATCACTTAGTGAACTTGCCTAAAAGACCTCCGACCTTATCCTTGATGTCATCAGCAGAAATTTTTGCCTTGACAGCGTCAACGATATCGTTGAGCTTATCATCGGGAAGGTCAACACCGATAACTCCCTCGATAGCCTTTATAGGATTGCTCTTGAAGCTTTCGCCGAAGTCCTTGTCATTCTTTACCTTGTCAATGATTTCATCGATTTTTGCTTTGATGTCCATAGTAAAACCTCTTTCATAAATTAATGGTACGTCAATTATACCATATTTCGCAATAAGAATCAAGTACTTTATGGTAAAATTCACATAAACGCAGAGCAGCCTTACGGCTGCCCTGTAATGCAGATATTTCTGATTAAAGCATAGAAGCTCTGAGCTCGTCTCCGCTCTTAGCCGAGAGATATGCGGGAGCGATATCGAATACAGTCTTAGCTCCGCACACACCTTCCTTGCTGAGTCTGTAGGCTGCTCTTGCGTAAGCAACGAGGATGCTTGATGTAAACTCAGGATTAGAGCCGAGCTTGATGTTATACTCAACGATATGGGAAGTCTCTCTGTTTTCGCCTGTTTTTCCGCTTCTGATAACGAATCCTCCGTGAGGAATGCCGCTGTGGTCACGGTCAAGCTCTTCCTGTGAGATAAAATGAACAATAGTATCGTAATCTGCAAAATAGTTAGGCATATTCTTGATTTCGTTCTCGATTCTTTCGAGGTCAGCGCCCTCTTCAGCAACTACAAAGCACTCTCTGAGGTGCTTCTGACGAGTAGTAAGCTCAGGGTCTGCACCGCTTCGTACAGCCTCTACAGCAGCTTCTACGGGGATAGTATACTGCTTGCCGTCCTTAACTCCCTCAACACGTCTGATAGCGTCGGAGTGTCCCTGAGAAATGCCCTTTCCCCAGAAGGTATAGTCCTTACCATCCGGGAGAACGCAGTTTCCGTAAAGTCTCATGATCGAGAACATACCCGGATCCCAGCCAACTGAGATAATGCTGACATTTCCACCTTTTTTGGCAGCCTCGTCAACTGCTGCGAAGTACTGCGGAATTTTTGCGTGAGTATCGAAGCTGTCGATAGTACAGAACATTTCTGCGAGCTGAGGTCCCTGAACGGGGAGATCAGTAGCGCTTCCGCCGCAGAGTATCAGAACGTCAACATCATTTTTATGCTCAGCGATATCGCTGATAGAGTAAACGGGAACGCCCTCTGTCAGGATTTTCAGGTCTGAGGGATTGCGGCGTGTGAAAACGCATGAAAGCTCTGTATCAGGATTCTGTCTGATAGCCAGCTCTGTTCCTCTGCCGAGATTTCCGTAGCCTACAATGCCGATACGAATTTTGTTCATTTTACCAAATCCTTTCGATAGTTGCGCCTGCGCGCATAAAATACAATAGCATTATAGCACACTTTTTTTCATTTGAAAAGACTGCATGAGAATTTTTTTGCGTTTTGACAAAGATAATATGCTCCGCCGGTTTGAGGGAGTTATTCGTTTATATTCTCATATATTGGCACAGACAAAGAAATTCATTCACCTTTCTCTTTACACTGAACCATTATCCCTTCAGCGCCTCGTCAACTTCCTTACGGTACGGAATGGACTGAACCGCACCCGGTCTTGTAACTGCAATAGAGGAAGCCTTTGCGCTCATCCGCAGGATCTCCGGCACAGGCATGCCGTCAATAAGACCTGCAAGGAAATAGCCGGTAAAGGTATCGCCTGCCGCCGTTGTATCGACTGCCTGCACCTTGAAAATAGGCTGCTCGAAGCGCTCGCCCTTGTGTGCATACATCGAACCGTCGCTGCCGAGAGTCAGGACGATTCTTGCCTCGGGATACAACTCCTCGAGCTTATCAAGAATGGCATCCGGCTTGGCTTCACCCGTAATCTGTCCGCCCTCGATTTCGTTCAGAAGGAAAATGCTGATTTTCGTCAGATCGCAGGCGTTCAGCTTATCGTCAAACGGTGATGGATTCAGAGCGATCTGCATACCCCTTTCGTAAGCCTTGTCAATGATATAGGGCAGGAGATTGACCTCATTCTGGAGCAGCAGGATATCCCCCTTTTCAAAATGGGACAGAACCTCATCCACAAACTCCTCTGTCAGACACTGATTTGCGCCGCCGTAAAGCAGGATACAGTTCTGAGCATTTTTATCCACCTGAATGATAGTATGACCTGTTTTTTCGTCAATAGTGCGTATAAAGTCGGCATTCACGCCGTATTCCGCACAGGCGTCGAGGAACATTTTTCCGTCCTCGCCGATCATACCGCTGTGGTAAACCTCCGCACCTGCCTTTGCAAGCGCCATGGACTGGTTTATACCTTTTCCGCCGAGGAATACATTCATACCGCCGGTAGTCAGGGTTTCACCGGGCTGTACAATATGGTCAAGGCTGTATACATGGTCGATGTTCATAGAACCAATCGTTAAAACTTTCATTTTTATTTCCTCCGTTATCTGAAATGTCCTGCCCCGCAGACGCAGAGCAGGACATTCGACTGCTTATACGATTAAATGATCAGCCTGCATTCTCAGCGGTAATCAGTGTTACCTCTACAGGAATGGACTTTTCTACTGTTTCGCCGTTTATGAGCTTGATTGCGGTATCCACTGCTGTTGCACCGATCAGATCGGGCTGCTGTGCAATGGTCGCACTCATCTTGCCTTCCTTGATGGAAGCTATTGCGTCGTCTGTTGCATCAAAGCCTACTACCAGAATATCCTTACGGGATGCAGCGATTGCCTCCATAGCACCGAGAGCCATTTCGTCATTTGCAGCAAATACAGCCTTGATATCGCCGTTAGCCTGGAGCATATTCTCCATAACGGTCATACCCTTTGTTCTGTCAAAATCAGCAGGCTGGCTTGCCACTACGTCAAGCTTTGCGTCAGCGATATTGTGGAATCCGGTACCTCTGTCAATGGCAGCGGACGCACCGCTTGTTCCCTGAAGCTCGGCAACCTTAGCGCCTTCGCCCACCTGATCTACAATAAACTGTGTTGCAAGCTCAGCACCCATAACGTTATCGGATGCGATCTGACAGTCGATTTCTACGCCGTTGACTACACGGTCAGCAGAGATTACCTTAACGCCCTTGTTTACAGCGTCCTGTACAACAGATGAAACGGTATCAGAATCTACAGGATTTACGATCAGAACGCTGATATTCTTTGCAATCAGGTCCTCGATATCACTTACCTGCTTAGCAGCGTCGTCGCCTGCGTCTACAACAACGAGCTGAACGCCGGCTTCATCCGCAGCTGCCTGAGCGCCCTCAACCAATGTAACGAAAAACGGGTTGTTTTGCGTGGATACAGACAGACCAATTGAGCCGTTGCCCTTATAGTCCGAAGCATTACCGTTGTCCTCACCGTCGATCGTAATCAGTTTACAAGCAGTGAAACAGAATAATGTCATAACGCTTAATAACAGCGCTAAAAATCTTTTCATGAGAATTCCTCCTAAAATTAAAATGTGTGTATGTTGTTAAGGATTATCTCTTGCGGTCAGAAAGTACAGCCACGAGAATTACAACTGCCTTGATAACGTCCTGATAGTATGTAGATACTTCCAGAAGGTTCATTCCGTTGTTAAGTACAGCGATAATAAGTACGCCTGCGATCGTACCGGTGATCTTACCGCGTCCGCCGCTCATTGATGTGCCGCCGAGCGCAACTGCTGCGATAGCGTCAAGCTCATAGCCGTCGCCGAGTGTCGGCTGTGCAGAGTCGAGACGTGAGATCAGGATAAGACCTGTCAGAGCTGACATGAATCCTGAGATTGCATAAACGATAATTTTTGTCTTAGTGATATTAACACCCACAAGCTTAGCGCACTTTGCGTTGCTTCCTGTTGCATATACCTTGCGTCCGAATGTGGTTTTATTCAGTACAAAGTAGAATACGATGAGTGCAAAGATCAGAAGGATTGCCGGGATCGGAATATTGCAGAAGTTACCCTTACCAACGAGCTTGAATGCGAACTCATTGCCGCTGCTCTCGATGCTGTCAGCAAGACGGGAAATCGGCTTGCCGTCAGTGAGGATCATAGCCAGACCTCTGTAAGCGGTCATGGTAATGAGAGTTGCGATAAACGGCTGGAGTCTTCCCTTTGTTACCAGCAGACCGCTGACAACTCCGAGAACGATGCCCGAAATAAGAGCAATGATCATCGCCAGTATTGCAGGAACGCCCTGCATAATGAGCTTTGCACAGATTACTGCGCTGAGGGCAAGCGTTGAACCAACCGAGAGGTCGATACCGTCTGAAAGGATAACGCAGGTCATACCGAATGCGATAAGTCCGTTGAATGTTGCCTGTCTCAGCAGGTTAAGGAAGTTTCCTGCTGTTCTGAATTCGGGACTGATGACGCTGATAACAATAACCAGCAGCACCAGTGCGATAAACGCTCCGTATTCACCTATGTATGAAGTCCAACTCTTTTTGTTGAGTGTTGTAGTAGCTGTATTTCCCATTACAAAGTACCTCCTGTGGCTAATGTCATAACCTTTTCCTGATCTGCCTGTGCGGCATCAATAATGCCTGTGATCTTTCCCTCATGAACGACCATTATCCTGTCGCTCATGCCCAGAACCTCGGGAAGCTCCGAGGATACCAGTATGATCGCTACGCCCTTTGCAGCCAGATCATTGATTACACTGTAAATTTCCTTTTTTGCACCGATGTCCACGCCTCGCGTCGGTTCGTCGAGAATAAGAATCTTCGGGTCTGTGTAAACCCACTTAGCGAATACGACCTTCTGCTGATTACCTCCTGAAAGGTTATTGCACTCGTGCTGCGGACCGAAGCATTTGATGCGGAACTCCTCTATACCCTTCTTGACAAGCTCCTTGCCCTTTGACTTGGATATCACGGACTTATTGGAGACCTTGCCCAGATTTGCAAGCTCTATATTCTCCGCAATGCTCTTTTCGAGCAGCAGACCTTCCGTCTTTCTGTCCTCTGTGATAAAGCCGATTCCTGCATTAATAGCGTCCTGTGCACACTTTATTCTGACTTCCTTTCCCTCGATCAGAACCTTACCGCTGTCAAAGGAGAGATTGCCGAAGATTGCCTGCATTATTTCCGTTCTGCCTGCGCCCATAAGACCGGACACACCCAGAACCTCGCCTGCCTTGACGCTGAAATTAACATCCCTGAATTTCTTATCCTTGGTCAGACCCTCGACACGGATGATTTCCTTGCCGATCTTCACGCCCTCACGCTTAGGATAACGCTCACCGATCTCACGGCCGATCATCATGCGGACGATATCGTCCATGGTGATATCTTTAATATATTTTGTATCCACATAAGTACCGTCACGCAGAATGGTGATTCTGTCGCACAGCTCAAAGATCTCCTCCATTCTGTGGGAGATATATACGATAGAAACGCCCTTCTTGCGGAGACTCTTGATGAGCTTGAACAGACCCTCAGTTTCGCTCTGTGTAAGAGCAGCCGTAGGCTCGTCCATAATAAGAACCTTTGCGTCCACCATCAGCGCCTTGCAGATCTCCACCATCTGCTGCTGACCTACGGACAAGTCGGACATAACTGCATTGATGGGGATATTCACGCCCATCTTATCCATGACTTCCTGCGCCTTTTTACGCATAGCCTTGCGGTCGCAGATACCGAAGCCCTTGGTTATCTCCTTACCCATAAAAAGATTTTCCTCAACGGTCAGGTCGAAGAGAACGTTCAGCTCCTGATAGATAAAGACGATGCCTGCCTTTTCAGCTTCCTGAGGAGACTTGTACACAACCTCCTTGCCGTCTACCAGAACGGTTCCTGCATCACGGGTATATACGCCGGTAAGAATCTTCATCAGTGTGGATTTGCCGGCACCGTTTTCGCCCATGAGTGCGTGGACTTCACCATCCTTCAGAAGGAAACCGGCGTCCTTCAGCACCTGATTCGAGCCGAAAGATTTATTGATTCCTTTCATTTCAATATTCATATTTTCACTTCTCCTTACTTATGAAAATATACAGCCTGCCTGCAATATAATATTTGCATACGGTGTTGTTTCACCTGTCCGTATAACTGCCTTGCACTGCCTGGTGCATTCCTTTAGTGCAGTATGGCTGACAAACTCGATTTCAATATTCTGATTTTCAAACAATGCATTTACCTGCTGCAGAACATCCGGATTATGGGTTTTAATTTCTTCTGCAAGAATGATCTTCTCAATCTTCATGTCTCCCGCAACAATTTCAAGAGTCTGCATAAACGTCGGCACACCAAATGCCAAAGCAAGGTCAATGCGTTCCGTTTCATCGGGAATCGGAAGACCGCAGTCACCGATAGCAATACGATCGGTATGGCCGAGGTAAGAGAGCGTCCGTGAGATGTCACTGTTTAAAATACCATTTTTCTTCATGTTTCGATACCTCCTGCGATGCGAATCTGACATTTTCCGCATTTGTTGTACGCATTATATCATATTCTATCAACTTTGTCAACAATTTTTGTGCATTCCACAAATTTTCCTGAGATTAGTCATAGATAACCGTATCGGCAAAATAAAAGAGCTGATTTCATACGAGATCAGCTCTTTTATATTATATTCTGATGATTGATTTGTCAGCCGATGACCTCACCGTACTCGTCGTACTCTGTCACAGTCTGGGAACCGTCCTCATTATAGACGATTTCCTTGGATACATAAATGTAACCGTCCATGTTGGTATAGAGCGACTCCTTTATAAGCGTATCGCCGAAATATGCCTTTTCGGCTGTTTTATTGCCATCACTGTCATATTCCGTTACGACTTCCGAAACGAGAGTTTCGCCATCATACTTTTTCACACTTGCGATCAGGTCCATGTCGTTGAACTCATTGACCACCGCATACTCATAATCAAGCGTACCGTCTTTAAGATAGCGCGCTTCTTTCGTTGACCAGCCATTCTGGTCATATTCCTCGATCAGCTTTGTACCGTCCTCGTTGTAGATCGTAATGGTCTGTGCATAGGTACCGCTGCCGGATTCATCCTCAAAAGAGGCATACACATAGTCCCTATAAAGTCTGCCGTCATCGTACACTTTCTGTGAAGCCCAGTTGCCGTCCTCATCGTATGTGTATTCATATTTCATATTTTCGATTACGTTTCCATTTGCGTCATAGGTGATCGACAGGCAGGTATCGCCGTTATCGTTGTTCTTTGTGACCCACACCTCATCATTGAATTCCATAATTTCCGCACCGCATACCGTGCATACATACTCTTCCAGCGTATGCGCCGCAGTATCGGCAGTATTTCCGTTTTCCGTCAGATGCCAGTGGTTATCCTTGTCGATTTCCCATGAGTCGGTAAGCACCTTGTCATTGCTGCAGGAAGCAAAAGCACTCATCAGCATCACGATTGCAGCGGATGTTCCCAACATTCTTCCGTAATTTTTCATTATCATTTCCTCCTTATGTATCATTTTTAAGCATATTCTGTCTTGCCGGACTTCTGTGATCCATGACAAGAATTTTCTCAATGTACAGTTTTAAAGCTAATCGTACAATAATTTCTTTTGCCGGATGTTTTCTTGCTCCTCTGTCTGCGACCGCCGCCGCCATTCCGCAAAGCGAATTTTTACATATCTTTCCTTTATTATACATGAAATCAGAGTGCTTGTCAATAGTTCAGACACTATTAATTCAGAAATTAATGCTGCAATTTTTTACCGGTTTCACCTTAATCAGATGTCCCCGGAATAACTCGGCTGTTTTTTGTGCAAACTGAAAATAAGAACAGCATTTCGTTTGTGCAGAATTACAGAAAATGCAATTTGCCTGTGAAAAGCTATTGACAAATCCGCTTGAATGTGATAAACTAAAGCCATAGGAATTGAATATGATTGCGTACATTTATTGGAGTGTTACCATCAGGGCATAACCAACTTTTTACACGTTTTCAGATTCGTATTTTTACGGGTTTGCTGTGTATAAAGGTTGGTATTTTTTATTATCGGGGATATGGAGGAAATCATGAAGGTCATCAAGGTAATCAATAACAACAATCTGTGTGTGCTGGATGACAGCGGCAGGGAACAGATTGTCTCAGGCAAGGGAATCGGCTTCGGCAAGAAATACGGCGACGCTGTTGACGTCTCGCAGATACAGAAAACATATCTGATCACCGATTCTGAGCTTCAGAAAAAGATGATCTCCATGCTCAGGGAAATCCCCTCCGAGTACATGATCTTTACAAATGATATGGTAGAGTATATAAAGAAGGTCTATTCGTCAAAGCTTAATGAGTCCCTGCTTGTAACGCTGAGCGATCATATCGCATTTGCCATCGAACGAAAAAAAAGCGGAATTGAATTCACCAATCCGCTGCTTGACTCCATCAGAGAGGCGTATCCTCAGGAGCTGAGTCTAGGCGAATACTGCGTCGGACAGATGCGCGAACGCCTTGGAATTGAAATGGGTATTGAGGAAGCAGGATTTATTACTATGCATATTATCAATGCAAGGCTGGATACTAAGATGAGTGATGTTTATGATATCACCAAAACGATAAACGGCTGTGTTGAGATAGCCGAGTATTACTACCAGAAGAAATTCGACAGAGGCTCGGTCTCCTATGAACGTTTTCTGACTCATCTGAAATATCTTGCACAGAGACTCTTTCAGAACAAGCCTCTGCCTGAGTCACTGAGCAGCGACGCTGTATTCGTTGCCATGATCAGGAAAACCTGCGGCAGACATTACAAATGTGCGCTGTGCATACAGGAATATATCCTGAAAACCTATAAAAAGCAGCTCAATGAGGATGAGCTTATCACGCTTTCGATACATCTGAAAAAGGTCACCTCAGAAGTTGACTTTCAATAAAACTTTTGCAGTGCGTTTCCCTGTAGCCCCGGTACCAGTTACAAGGACGCTGAGCTGCTGAAAAAAACGATCACAAACATACAAAACGGAGGTATTATACAATGAAAGATAAAATCTTCGGGGTTCTGCAAAGAGTCGGACGCTCATTCATGCTGCCGATCGCGCTTCTTCCCGTTGCAGGTCTGCTGCTGGGTATAGGAAGCTCCTTTACAAACCCTACCACACTTGAAACATACGGTCTTACAAACATTATCACAGAGGGCGGAGTTCTCTACACGATCCTCGACATCATGAGCAAAACAGGCAGCATCGTCTTCGATAACCTTGCACTGCTGTTTGCAATGGGCGTTGCCATAGGTATGGCGAAAAAAGAAAAAGAAGTCGCTGCACTTTCCGGTGCTATCGGCTATCTCATTATGAACACAGCTATCAGTGCTCTTATCTCTGCTAAAGGCGGCGTTGAGGCAATGGCTGCAAACTCCACAACATCCGTACTGGGCATCACCACTCTCCAGATGGGCGTTTTCGGAGGAATCATCGTAGGTCTGGGCGTTGCTGCACTGCACAACAGATTCTACAAGATCCAGCTGCCGCAGGTTCTTTCCTTCTTCGGCGGAACAAGATTTGTCCCGATCATCACAAGTATCGTATATCTCATCGTAGGTATTGCAATGTTCTACATCTGGCCTGTCGTACAGGCAGGTATCGCACAGCTGGGACAGCTCGTTCTTGAATCCGGCTACGCAGGAACATGGATCTACGGTATCATCGAAAGAGCGCTTATCCCCTTTGGTCTGCACCATGTATTCTATATGCCGTTCTGGCAGACAGAGCTTGGCGGTGCAATGCTCATCGACGGCATCACTGTTCAGGGCGCACAGAACATCTTCTTTGCAGAGCTTGCTTCAAAGGCAACAGAGCACTTCTCTGTATCTGCAACAAGATTCATGTCCGGTAAGTTCCCGTTCATGATCTTCGGTCTGCCTGCCGCAGCCTTTGCAATGTACAAGGCTGCACGCCCCGAAAAGAAAAAGGTTGTCGGCGGACTTCTTCTCTCAGCAGCTCTCACATCCATGCTGACAGGTATCACAGAGCCGCTTGAATTCACATTCCTGTTCGTAGCTCCTGCTATGTATGTGGTACACTGTGTTCTCGCAGGACTCTCCTATATGCTTATGCATATCTTCAATGTAGGCGTCGGAATGACCTTCTCCGGCGGTGCTATCGACCTTACTCTCTTCGGTATCCTTCAGGGCAACGAGAAAACCAACTGGATCTGGATCGTTATCGTCGGACTTGTTTATGCAGTTGTTTACTATTTTGTGTTCTACTTCATGATTACAAAGTTTAATTTCAAGACTCCCGGCAGAGAAGCCGATGACGAGGAAACAAAGCTCTACACCCGTAAGGATGTCAACGCAATAAAGGAAGCGGCTGCCATTAAGGGCGGAGACGGCTTCGACAGAGTAAGCGCTCTGATCTTAAAGGGTCTCGGAGGAAAATCAAACCTTTCCGATGTTGACTGCTGTGCAACAAGACTCAGAGTAACTGTCATCAACGCAGATCTGGTTCAGGATAGCCTTCTTAAAGAAAGCGGCGCATCCGGCGTCATCCACAAGGGCAACGGCGTTCAGGTAATTTACGGACCTCAGGTTTCTGTCGTAAAGTCCAATCTGGAGGATTTCCTCGATAAGCCGGAATCCGACGACGTTGACGCATTACTGGGCGAAACAGCTCCCGAAGCTCCGAAAGCAGAAAAAATCCCTGCAAAAAGCGAATCTAAAAAAATTGAGCTTTACTCGCATCTCAGCGGTACAGCCGTTCCGCTTGAAAATGTCGAGGACGAGGCATTCTCCTCAAAGGTTCTCGGCGATGGTATCGCAGTTGAGCCGACAGAAGGCAAGCTCTTCGCTCCGTGCGACGGCAAGGTGGATATGGTGTTTGATACAAAGCACGCCATTAATCTTGTTTCCAAGGACGGCTGTGAGATTCTTCTCCACATCGGAATCGACACCGTAAAGCTCGGCGGAAAATTCTTTGAAGCTCACGTTTCCGACGGACAGGAGATCCGCAGGGGCGATCTGCTGATTTCCTTTGACATTGAAGGAATCAGAAACGCAGGATATAAGACCACAACTCCCATGATCATCTGCAATACGGATGATTACAACTCAATCGAACCCATTGCTTCGGGCACTGTGTCCGCAGGCAAAAAAATAATTGAAATCAAATAACGAAAGGAAATGAATATTATGAAAACATTCACTTACACTATCAAGGACGAACTGGGAATCCACGCAAGACCGGCAGGTATGCTGGCTAAGACAGCCAAGGCACTCGACAGCGAAATCACTATCACCAAGGGCGATAAGACAGTAGGCGCAGCAAAGCTCATGGCACTTATGGGACTGGGCGTAAAGTGCGGCGATACTATCACCGTGACCGTTAACGGCGGCGACGAGGACGCTGCTGAAAAGACAATGAAGGAATTCCTTGAAACTAATCTGTAATAATCAAGCTTATCTTCCGGCAGAGCTGTTCTTGCTCTGCCGGAGTTTAAGGAGGTACTGCAATGAATATATGGCATGACATTGATGAAGAAAGAATTTACCCCACTGATTTTGTGTCGGTAATCGAGATATCCAAGGGCAGCAACATGAAGTATGAGCTGGATAAGAAAACAGGTCTGCTTTCACTGGACAGAGTATTGTTCACAGCGACCTACTATCCCATGAACTACGGCTTCATTCCCCGCACCTACGGCGACGACAATGACCCGCTGGACGTGCTTCTTCTCTGCTCCCAGCCCATTCAGCCGATGACAATCGTAAGAAGCTATCCGATCGGCGTAATGTATATGGAGGATAACGGAATGGGTGATGAAAAGATCATTGCTATTCCTTACGGCGATCCTACATACATGGGCTATACCGATGTCAAGGAGCTGCCGAAGCATATTTTTGACGAAGTAAAGCATTTCTTCTCCGTTTACAAACAGCTTGAAAGAAAAAGCACTGATGTAAAGGAAATCGGAGGCCCTATTGAAGCAGTTGCCGTAATTGAAAAGGCGATAGATAACTACAAAAAGAAATTCTGCACAGTATGCAGTGAATAAAGGCGGTGTAAATTATGGTGAAATACAGCGGAAAGGGCGTTTACGGCGCTGTTGCCGTAGGCAGGATATCAGTTTTCAGACGTCAGGACGTTCAGGTCAAGCGAGTGAAAATCGAAAGCGCTGAAAAGGAGATATCCCGTCTTGAGGCAGCTAAGGAAAAGGCAATTTCACAGCTTCAGGAAATCTACGAAAAAGCTCTGAAAGAAGTGGGCGAGACAAACGCTCAGATCTTTGAAATACACATGATGATGGTGGAGGACGATGACTACAACGAAGCCATTACCGAAATGATCAACAGTCAGAACGTAAATGCAGAGTACGCAGTTGCGGTTACTGCTGATAACTTTGCTGAGATGTTTGCCTCTATGGATGACAGCTATATGCAGGCGAGAGCAGCGGATGTAAGGGATATCTCAAACAGGATCATCGCCTGCATGTCCGATTGCAGCAGCTCAGCCGCTGTTACCGATGAAAAGGTCATCATCTGCGCCGACGACCTCGCTCCCAGCGAAACGGTATCCCTTGACAAGGAAAAGGTTCTTGCCTTTGTAACAGCCCATGGCTCCTCCAATTCCCACACTGCCATTCTTGCGAGAAATATGAATATTCCGGCAATTATCGGCTTGGGCGAAGAATTCCTTTCACAGATAAAGGACGGAGATACTGCGGTTGCAGACGGCTTTACAGGCGAGCTTATTATAAATCCTGATGATGCTACGATCGCTGCATACGAAAAAAAGCTACAGGAGGACGCTGAGAAAAAGGCTATGCTCCAGAATCTCAAGGGCAAGGAAAATATTACCCTTGACGGTACGAAAATCAATATCTATGCCAATATCGGAAGCATTGACAATATCGGAGCAGTTCTTCTCAATGACGCTGGAGGAATCGGTCTTTTCAGAAGCGAGTTCCTGTATCTTGAAAACAATGATTATCCCTCCGAAGAGGAGCAGCTGAAGGTATATAAACGAGTACTGGAAAGCATGGCTGCAAAGAAGGTGATTATCCGTACTCTCGATATCGGCGCCGACAAGCAGGCGGATTATTTCCAGCTTGAAAAAGAGGAAAATCCCGCTCTCGGACTTCGTGCAATAAGACTCTGTCTTACACGTCCTGAAATTTTCAAAACACAGCTCCGTGCTCTTTACCGTGCTTCGGTTTACGGCAGGCTTGGAATTATGTTCCCCATGATCACCAGCGTATGGGAGCTTGAGGAAACTCTTGCGCTGTGCGAACAGGTAAAACGTGAGCTTGACGCAGATAATATCGAGTATTCCGATAATATCGAGATAGGAATCATGATCGAAACACCGGCTGCAGCTGTGCTCAGCGACAAATTTGCACCTATGGTCGACTTTTTCAGCGTCGGCACGAACGACCTTACACAGTATACGCTTGCCTGTGACCGTCAGAACCCCCACATCGAGCGATTCTGCGATACCCACCATGAAGCTGTTCTCCGTCTGATTGAGATGTCTGCGGAAAACGCCCACAAGCATGGTGCATGGATCGGTATCTGCGGAGAGCTGGCAGCGGATACCTCTCTTACCGAAACCTTCCTGAGAATGGGAATTGACGAACTTTCAGTTTCTCCCTCCTTTGTGCTGAAAGTCAGGGATACGGTGAGAAATATAAATCTGTCAGAGTAATAAGCCTCAGGCAAAGCACGCTTATCGCAAAAGACTCTGCTGCTTGGTTTACTCATATTCTCTTACAGGCAAAAAACTCCCCGGAACATCGTGTTTCCGGGGAGTTTTCTTGTGGAGCTTGCGACGGGACTCGAACCTGCGGTTTACTCATTTTTGTTTTATCCTGTCTGCGGTGGTTTGGGCGCACGGAATGCGCCCCTACGGAATTGGTTTTTGATTTACCATGTCCGGGCGACCGCAAGGGTCGCCCCTACGGAATTGGGTCTGGTTTATTCTGTAGGGGCGGATATCATCCGCCCGTTTTATTTTTTGGATTTTGTTTACCATGTAGGGTCGCATTCCGTGCGCCCGTTTCGTTTTTCAGATTTGATTTAACATATAGGAGCGAGATGTAGGAACCGCCCCTACAATTTAAATTCATCACCGCAATATTATCAAACGGGCGAGCGGAACTCGCCCCTACAATAAATAAACACATCCCCTTAATCGGGAATGTGCCCCTTGTTCGGCTTTCCTTTAGGCATAATAATGCCCCCTTTCGTTAGATTTTAAATTGGTATATTTTTATTATACCACATTGTCTAACAAAAGGGGAGCTTTTCATTCATTTACTGCCGCCCTTGAATTTCATATTGAATTATCCTCTTTTGAGGAGTTTCTTCAGCATCACAATGATCGCCTGATAGTTGCAGACCACCACAAAGAGGAAGCCGCATACAAGATAAGCCGGATAATACAAAGGCTGAGCGATAACGACAGCGCAGAGTCCCAGCAGAACGAGTGTATTCAGGATGAATTTTCCGTTGTTGACGCGGAACGGAACATATCGTCTTGCATCAACGATTCTTATGCAGTAGCAGATGAAATAGCTTGCAAGAGTTGCGATCGAAGCTCCCTGAATGCCGAGTTTCGGGATGAGGATAATGTTCAGGATAATATTAGCAGTGCAGGCAATAAGGCTTGTCCAGAAGGAATTCTTGGTGTGCTTTGTAGCCGTATAGATACTGCTCAGGAACTGATTGAAGCACATGAACAGAACTGCCGCAACGAGCAGCGGAGTATAAATATAAACCTCTGCATATTCCGGGAATACATCCGGATTTACGACAAAGGGCGTAATGATCTGTACTCCTGCGACGAGGAATGCGGCAGCGATAAACATGATCGACTGATAAGCTCCGTATACCTTTTCATAGAAGCGGCTTCGGTCGGCAGAGTTATTTTCGGTGATGGCGGACATGTTCCACGCCTGGAAGAAAATCGTTGAAACCATAGAGATCAGGTTCGGGATTTTTGTGGCATAGCCGTAAATTCCTGCCGCAGCTTCACCGAGAACGATCTTGTCGCTGCTGCTCTCCATATAGCGGATGAACAGACGGTCAGAGAAGCCCGTAATGATCCACATTACAGCGGTCGGTATCAGCGGAACCGAGAATTTCAGCATGCTTTTGGCGAGCTTAGGGCTGAAATAGCGGATGTTGAGAAACTCGTAGAGCTTTGCAACAAAGAAAAGGAATACAGCCGATAGAAAGTCCGAAAGAATAACCGACAGCAGGAAGCCCTTAACTCCCATATCAAGACCTGCAATAAAGACGATATTGAAGATAAAAAGCGTCAGCGTGGTGAGGATTCCGTCGAACGAGAAAAGCTTGACCATTCCTCTTGCACGCACGAACTGCGAGCAGAGCGATCTGAATGACGAGGTGCAGATGTATACCAGCAGCAGGATCGTGTATCCGTCGAGATAGTCGAGGAACGTTATAAGTCCCAGCAGCGGCGATATGATCAGCATCAGCACCAGTCCTAGTCCTGTCATGCAGCACGCCGAGGTAAACACCTGCCGCTTGCTGTAATTGCGGTCAAGACCGAATCTGATGATAGCCTCGTTCATGGAAAAGGTGAAAACGGGTATCAGGAAATTTGCCGTAATTTCGAGAAGCTCCTTGGTACTGCTGTCGGCAGGGCTGATATTGCTTGTATACAGATACGTCAGCAGGAAAACAAGGATCTTCGAGCCGAAGCTGCCGATTGCGAATATCATCGTATTCATCGCCAGCTTTTTATATTTGTTCATAGGTCACTCTCCGTAAAAATGTTAGTAACTTTTATTATACCATGACCGCAAGGGCATGGTATAATCGTCCGATCCGCAGGGAGCAAATCTTTGATTTGCGTATCTGCGAGGACAATCAAAATAAATGTATAATAAACGCTCTGCGTTTATTATACCATAAAAAATATGAATTGTCATTATTTTCGGAGAATTTTCATGAAAATCAATTCAATCGCATTTCGGACAGCCGCAAGGGCTGTCCCTACAGTGTCCGTTAATTTCAGTCGCACATTGTGCAGCTTTAAGCTTCATCCGGCAGATAGGTCAGGATATCTGCGATTCCGCAGCCGAGAGCCTCGCAGATTTTCGACAGAATAAAGCTGTCGTAGCGGACTACTCTGTTTTTGTAATAATTGTCAATGGTCTGATATTTTATCTCAGTCATTTTTGCAAGCTGATAACGGCTCATTCCCTTTTCGCTCAGGATTTTGTCTATTGTGAGTTTTACCATGTTTTTACTCCTCCGTTGAGTTATTATAATTCAAGTGTATTTTTCAGCGGCTGACCTATTTCGGACAGCCGCAAGGGCTGTCCCTACGATAAATTTGCAGGGGACTCCGCCCAAATAATAAATTGGCAGCAGAGCTGTAGGGGCGACCCTTGCGGTCGCCCGTTAATTTCTGAAATTTTCAGGTTTTACAACAGCCCAAAGGGACGCAAAAGCGTCCCTTTAAATATTGATATTAAATTATTCCGAACGAAGAGCCTCGACAGCGTCCTTTTTCGCAGCCATTCTTGCAGGGAGATGGCCGCCGATCATGGTGAGGACGGTGCTGATCGCAACAAGGATAACAGCGTGTGAAAGCTGGAGTCTTGCGACATTTTCAAGCTCGGTCATATTGTAGAGGATGTCGTTTATCGGGAATGTCAGGAGCCATGCGATGACTACACCGAGAGTTCCCGAGAATACTCCGAGTATAAACGTCTCAGCGTCGAATACACGGGTAATATCTCTCTTTCTCGCACCGAGAGCCTTGAGAATACCGATCTCCTTTGTTCTCTCGAGAACGGAGGTATAGGTGATGATACCGATCATAATCATGCTTGTCACGAGTGAAATCGCAGCAAATGCAATCAAAACGATAGTAATTCCGTCCATGATACCGCCGGAAAGCTCGGACATCGTTCCTGCGAGGTCGGTGTAAACGATGGTATCCTCATCGGATTTGCCCTCGTTGTAGTCATCGAGATAGCTGAGTACCTTATCCTTTGTATCGAAATCCTTGGGATAGAGCATGATAACGTAAGGAGTGCTGTCTCCGCCGAGATATGCCACAAGCTGAGCCTTTATATCGGCATCCACTTCCTCGGTGGTGATAACGTTGATGTCGCTCTCTTTCTGAGCCTTTACGATGTCGGAGTCAATGTTCTTGTCAACGATAAGCTGAGTGAGGTCGTCGGAGTAAGCGATTCCTGCTGAGAGCAGAGCAACCTGGGCGTCCTCCTTCTGACGGATAATACCGCTTATTCTGAGAGTAACGCTGTCCTCGGAATTATACATAGCCTCATAGTCCATCGAGGGCATGAATGTGCCGTACTCTGTCTTGTCGTAGTAGTCGTTATTGCTTACAACCTTGAATTCTGTTCCGATGATATCGTCGAATTTTATTGTCTCATCGCCCTCAGCCTCGAAGCCCATCGACTTGAGGATCTGGCAGTCAAGCTCGTTCTTGGTGCTGATTACGAGGACGAGGTCTGTCACCTCTGTGGGGTATTCGCCAGCGAGAAGCTCGTAGTTCTGCTCAACGTAGGAGTCCTCACCCTCGGCGAGCTGCTTGGGATAAGAGGACATTCCCATTGCACTCATATCGGTGGAAGTTCCCGCATTTGCTGCTTTGAACGAAACTGGCATGATTCCGCTTTCGGTCTCACGGAGGAGATTCATTCCTGTAACTCTTGTATAACCGATGCTGCGGCAGTTTTCGGGGTCAACGTTTTCAACATAGTCGAGGAAGTCCTGTGTAAAGATATTCTTATGTATCATGGTGTTTTCAGCAGAGTCGTACAGGAAAATTTCATCGGTATCGGCATATTCGGTATTGCCGGTCATGTTGTCCTGCATCTGATTTCGCATTTCCATCATTGTTTCCTCATCGATCTGCATAGCCGTCTGTGAAATGGTAATCGGCATCTGCGAGAGCGTATCACGCTCCATCTGGTCGATCTGGATCTGGAAGCCGTTGGAGAGACTGAGAATCACGGCGATTCCTATAATACCGATGCTCGAGGCAAAGGAGGTGAGGAAGGTTCTGCCTTTTTTGGTGCGGATATTGTTGAGGGAGAGTCCCAGAGCCGTTGTGAACTTCATTGCCGTATGCTTGAGCTTAAAGCTGTCGGGCTTGGGTCTTTCCTTGTGGGGATGTGTGTCGTCGATGATCTTACCGTCGCTGAAGCGGATGATTCTGTCGGCATACTGCTCGGCAAGCTCGGGGTTGTGAGTAACCATGATAACAAGGCGGTCCTTTGCGACCTCCTTGATGAGGTCCATGATCTGAATGCTTGTATTTGTATCGAGAGCGCCCGTAGGCTCGTCGCAGAGGAGGATCTCAGGGTCGTTAGCCAGCGCACGGGCGATGGCTACACGCTGCATCTGACCGCCTGAGAGCTGATTGGGCTTTTTTCCGATATGGTCGCCGAGACCCACCTGCTTGAGAACCTCAATAGCACGCTTATGCTTTTCCTCCTTGGAAACGCCGCTGAGAGTCATACCCATCTCGACATTTGCGACGATCGAGAGGTGCATGATAAGGTTATAGCTCTGGAAAACGAAGCCGACGGAGTTGTTTCTGTAGGCGTCCCAGTCCTTGTCGGTGAAGTCCTTTGTCTTTTTGCCCTTGATAACGAGGTCGCCCGAGTCATAGCGGTCGAGACCGCCGATAACGTTAAGGCAGGTGGTTTTTCCCGAACCGCTTGCGCCGAGGATAGCAACGAACTCCTTTTCACGGAAAGCCACGCTGACTCCGTTGAGAGCCTTTGTTTCGGTGCCGCCGGTGCGGTAGATCTTAGTAATATTCTGTAATTCCAGCAATTTAAAATCCCCCTTAGGTTTTGTGAAAATATACAAATCTTAGTGAATATTCTGTACAATATAACTATACAATAATTAGGTTTCTTTGTCAATGATACTTTTGCACAATGAACTATCTTTCATCTTCCTGTCACATTGACTGGTGAAAACAGCAAAAATTCGTCCTGTTTACGCTGATTTTTTGGCTCTGAACCAAAGGCTGAGGAACTCACCCTGCGGCTGATTCATATTATAGTGTGAAAGGATGTGAGACGATGCTTGCGGAAATTTTTCTTGCACTGATTGTCAGCCTCGACATATATCTTGCGGCTGCGGCTTACAGCAACAGCGAGATCAGGATCCCTCGGCTTTCTGCGCTTGTGATAAGCTCCATAAGTGCGGTGATACTGGGGATCTCCCTGAAATTCTCGGAGCTTCTCGGCAGAATAATTCCTCTGAAAATCTGTACTGCGGCAGGGTTGATTATACTAATAGTAATAGGAACGGTCACCATCTTCAAGAGTATCATACGTTCTCTGATAAAGCGTCTCGGTGCAAACGAGGGAGGTTCGCTGAAACTGAGCGGCTTCGGACTGGGAGTCAGCATCTATCTCGACGATACTGCCGCCGACATAGATCGTTCAAAGACGCTTTCTGTCTCCGAGGCGGCGGCACTTGCGCTGGCAAGCTCCCTCGACTCAGCCGCAACAGGCATAAACTGCGGTTTTTCGGGAATAAATCCGATAATTTCGGCAGCTTTCGCAATGGCGGCAGGCTGCCTTGCAATTGCTCTCGGAGGGCTGAGCGGCAAAAAAATCTCCTCCCTGCGCCACGACTTCTCATGGGTGGGAGGAGCTTTGCTTATTGTTTTTGCGGTGGTAAGCTACTGTGTCTAGACTTCATAAATCACGATTTCGGGAGGATTGAACAGTCTGAATTTTCCCAGACCTCCCGAAAGCAGGAGCTTTGTTTTACCGACAGTATAAATCCCCTTGGAATATTTCGGGAGAAGCTTTCGTTCGGGTGACAGCAGTCCGACTCCTGTAAAGGGAATCATGACAGCCCCTCCGTGAACGTGACCCGTCACAGCGTAGTCGGCTCCCCACTGAGCATAAAGCTCCGCAAAGAGAGGATTGTGCACGAGAAGAACCGTTTCTCCATCGGGCTTTTTTCCCAGCTTTTCGTTGAATTCCTCAATGTCGGGAACATCCAGCTTCCGATAGCTGTTGTTCTTTTTGTAGACCGTTTTCTCCAGCTCGATTCCGCTGAGATTGAGCGTTCTGCCGTTGATTTCCAGCTGTACAGTCTCATTTTCAAGGAGAACCGTACCCGAGTCTTTTACTGCCCTGATAAACGCAGCTCTGCGCTCCGGGGAAAAATCCGTCTCGTGATTGCCGAACACCAGATACACCGGAGCCGTCTGAGAGAGCGTCCTAAGCAGGCTTCCGACACGGGAAAAATCGGTGCAGCTTCGTGAGACGATATCGCCGCTGACAAGGATAATATCAGGCTTTTCGGCGGCGATCTTTCCGCAGAGCCGCTCGTTGTTGCTGCCGAACCGTCTCTTGTGGAGGTCAGCGACATGGGCGATTCTCACTCCCGAGCCGAGCTTCTCA
This sequence comes from Ruminococcus sp., assembly GCA_017463375.1. Lineage (GTDB taxonomy): Bacteria > Bacillota > Clostridia > Oscillospirales > Ruminococcaceae > Ruminococcus. The sequence goes on from JAFTPG010000005.1 coordinate 39,843, forward strand.
CGTCTGACTCTCAGCATGAATCTGTTTTCGATAAGGACATACAGTCCAAACAATATTACTAATAGTATAATATTTTTCATTTTTCTTCTCTTTTTCTATCCAGATATTTCAGTATCGGAATGTCGATCAGCGCAAAAACCGCCATGTACAGCGAGGTCAGCATGAATCGTCCGGCATAGGTTGCGATTATCTCGGGAGCTGTTCCGGTGTAGTCGGCATCGGGATTGAAGGTGCTGATTCCGGGGTCGAGCACTAGCATGACTATGGTCAGGATAAGTCCGGCTGCAAACGGCAGAGCTACAGAAAATCCGAAGAAAAACCGCCGTGAAAAGTTGAATTCCTTACTGCCTGCATCGAGCTGTACAAGGTGATACATAAAGCAGAGTATCAGCGGAGTCAGCAGAGTGAATTTTGCGTCGTATCCGATTTTTTCAAATGCGACCCAGTTCAGCGTCTGAGCAAAAAGGCTCAGAACGGCGATGATGATTCCTGTTTTCAATGATTGTGTAAACTGCATATTAATAATCCTTTTTTAAATTATACTGTATGTAAAACTAATGCCCATCTTACGACGGGCATTTTAATTATTCTATAGTTACAGAAACCTTGAGGTCTCTCTTTGCAGCTCCTGCACGCATAATAGTGCGGAGAGCCTTGGCGATTCTGCCCTGCTTACCGATAACACGTCCCATGTCGTCGGGAGCTACTGTAAGATGAAACACGATAACGCCCTCAGCGTCCGGCTCATCCTCAGTAATCTGGATAGCAGTCTTATCCTCAACAAGTCCTGCTGCAATAGCATAAAGTAAATCTTTCATAATAGTTCCTCCGAATAGAGCTCGACGGGATTAGAGGGCTGAGACAAATTGTCTCCCCTCTGCTCCGCAGCGGCTATTAAAGAACGCCTTCATTTTTAAGGATAACCTTTACAGTATCTGTAGGCTGTGCACCCTTAGAAATCCAGTCCTTAGCCTTATCAGCGTCAACCTTGATTACAGAAGGATTCTTTGTAGGATCATAGTAACCGATCTCCTCAACGAATCTTCCGTCTCTGGGGTATCTTGAATCAGCAACAACGATACGGTAGAAAGGAGCCTTCTTAGCGCCCATTCTTCTGAGTCTGATTTTAACTGCCATGTTTGTTTCACCTCCGAAAAAAGTCTGTATATCAAAGCGGGAGACCGCATTGAATCTGAATCAATTCAGCACTATCGTGCCGATTCCTCCGACAACAGCGAATATGCCGATGAGGATGTACATCACCCGTGCGCCTGTTCTGCCGAAAAGCTCTTCCATGCGCCTTGCCTTCCAGTGGTTGAAGTACCACTCCCAGTTGAAGATTGCTCCGCAAATAGAGAATATTCCGGCGGCTATAAAGACGATGCCCATTAAAAAATCCATAATTTCTGATTAAATTCCCATAACCAGCGCAGCGATCCCGACACCCATAAGCAGGAGTCCGATTAGTGCATAAAAGATTCTTGCGCCTGTTCTGCCGAATACCCTGACGATTCCTCTTGCCTTATAGTTATTGAAGAACCAGTTCCAGTTGAAGATTGCTCCGCATATCGGGAATAATCCGATGAGCGTCACCACAACTGACATAATAATCATTTCTTTATCCATAATATCATCCTAACGGCGGCATTCCGCCTCCGCCCAGCCCTTTGAACTGGTCGAGGTTCATGCCTGCGAGTTGTTTTCTTGCCTTACGCATATTCATTTTGCCGCCCTTGCCGGAGAACTTTTTCATTATCTGCTGCATCTGGTCGAACTGCTTGAGCAGACGGTTAACGTCCTCGACCTTAGTGCCCGAGCCTGCGGCGATACGTCTTTTTCTTGACGGATTTATGATAGACGGCTTAGCTCTTTCAGCCTTGGTCATGGAGGTTATCATAGCCTCGATTCTGACCATCTGACTGTCGTCAATGTCGTCCTCGTTGATTTTATTTCCGACTCCCGGGAGCATCGAGACGATCGACTTCATAGAGCCGAGCTTCTTGATCTGACGCATCTGAGCGAGGAGGTCGTCCATATCGAATTTATTTTCCTGAAATTTACGGGTGAGCTTTTCAGCCTCCTGCTGACTCATAACGTTCTCAGCCTTTTCGATGAGAGTAAGAACGTCGCCCATTCCGAGGATTCTCGAAGCCATACGCTCGGGGTGGAACTGCTCGAAATCGTCGAGCTTTTCGCCCATTCCGACATACTTGATGGGTTTTCCCGTTACGGCAAGAACCGACAGTGCAGCTCCTCCGCGGGTATCGGAGTCGAGCTTGGACATGAGAACGCTTGTGATTCCGACAGCCTCGTCGAAAGCCTTTGCGACATTTACAGCGTCCTGACCCGTCATAGCGTCTACAACGAGCATGATCTCGTCGGGATTAGTGAGTTCTTTGATATCTTTAAGCTCCTGCATAAGCTCGGTGTCGATGTGGAGACGGCCTGCGGTATCAATAATCAGAATGTCGTGACCGTAGTCCTTAGCGTGTGCAAGTGCCTGTTTAGCGATGATTACGGGGCTTATCTGACCCATTTCAAAGACCTTTACGTCAGCCTTTTCGCCGACAACCTGAAGCTGATTGATAGCAGCAGGACGGTAGATATCGCAGGCAGCCAGAAGCGGACGGTGACCCTCTTTCTTGAGAAGCTTTGCAAGCTTAGCCGAATGAGTAGTCTTACCCGAACCCTGCAAGCCGCACATCATGATGACCGTAGGCGGCTTTGAAGCGAAATTTATGCGGGCGTTGCTGTTTCCCATGAGGGAGCACAGCTCCTCGTTAACGATTTTGATAACCTGCTGTGCAGGAGTAAGGCTTGCAAGAACATCCTCGCCGACGGCACGTTCAGTAACCTTGGCAACGAAGTCCTTAACGACCTTGTAGCTTACGTCTGCCTCAAGGAGAGCGAGACGAACCTCACGCATAGCGGCTTTAACGTCGCTTTCGCTGAGTTTACCTCTTGATTTCAGCTTTTTGAACACATTATTCAGTTTTTCGGAAAGTCCTTCAAAAGCCATGTTTTTCTCCTTTGCAGTTTATTATAAAAGGGTAAGACCCCTGTCGATTTCGGATATGAGCTTCTCCCTGACCGAGCTGTCATTGACAGTCGAAGCGGCTTCACGGAGAGTTCCGAAGCAGTTTCTCATTCTGCCGATTTTATCGGCAAAGCCGAGCTTTTCCTCATAATTGAGCAGCAGCAGCTCGGTGCGCTTAATCAGAGCACGGACAGCCTGACGGGTGATACCCAGCGGATTGCCGATTTCTGAAAGTGAGAGGTCCTCGCAGTAGTAAAGCTCCATAACATTGCGCTGGTGCTCGGTGAGAAGCTCGCCGTAGCAATCCAGAAGAAGAACAAATTTCAATTCCTTAGCCATAACGAATCTCCTGTCTGAGAGGTGTAACCTAAAATCACTTTACACAGTATACACCATTTGTTTCTCCTTGTCAAGGGGTTTTTGAAATTTTTCGGAAAATAACTTCATTTTGCATTACGTTGTAACAACTCAAACTTTATTTTTCGATTGAAAATGTATAGGTGTAAGGGGCGGCGTCCTCGACGCCCCGCTGCCAATTAATTATTGGGTTATTGGGACGTCGAGGACGCCGTCCCCTACAAAGCAACTGAATATGTAGGGACGACCATCGGTCGTCCGCAGGTTTCGTTTAAAGTCGGTACTGTACAAACGGACGCCCAATGGGCGTCCCTACACAAATAACGTCCTGATGTAAATTTTTAGTTGTAACAAGGTACTACAAATTGGCATTCTAAAAAGTAAAGTGTAAGTAGTTACAAGGTAGTAGGGACAGGCGTCCCTGCTTGCAATTCAGAAAATCCTGTGCTATAATTAATCCAACAAATCCGAAAGGAGTTTCACTATGGAATTATTTGAAGCAATTCTCTCACGTCACAGCTACAGAGGAAAATACACGTCCGAGCCTGTTCCGAGAGACACACTTATTAAAATAATGGAGGCAGGTCTGGCTGCTCCGTCGGGCTGCAACGCTCAGACCACGAGTCTTATTGCGGTGGACGACCCCGAGATCATAAGACAGCTCAACGAAATCAAGAACCGTCCCGTAGGCGAGACAGCT
>JAFTPG010000085.1 GCA_017463375.1 Ruminococcus sp.
GAGCTTTGCAAAGCGAAGGGTCTGACAGTGAATAAATTATCGACTATTTCCGGGGTTACGCAGTCTACTGTAAACGATATCGTCAACCACAAGGCGAAGAACATTGGCATTGTGACGATAAAAAAGCTCTGCGACGGTCTGGACATTACTATAACTGACTTTTTTGATACGCCTTCTTTCCGTGATCTCGAACAGGAGCTGTATTAAACCATTATAATGTATAAATATAAAACGGGCTGCATTTTGGGATGCAGCCTTGATTTTTGCGGAAAAACCGACAAATTCAGCTGTAATTGTGATTATTTATTATGTACAATGCGGTAAAAAGAACGGCTGACAAATCGTGCGGAGAGCTTTGTCAGAAGCGCACAAAAAATCAGTTTTTCAGTATAATCTATCATTGAAATAGAGAGTCGAAAGGCGTATAATGATATCAATGAAAGAGTTCAGAAATGAAGCTTCAGGGCGAAGCTAAACAACATTATTATATTTTACCTTAAATCAATTTTGGGAGGAATTGAAATGAAGAATCTTAACATGAAAAGACGTATTGCTTCAGCAGCAGCTGCTGCAGTAATGTCCGTTTCAGCAATCGGTGGTTCGCTTGTCGGCACTGCATACATGGCAGTAACAGGCGGAACAGCACTTACAGCACTTGCTGCCAACAGCAGCGTTGTATTCACAGAGAGCGCAGGCTACGCTGAGGGCGCATACGCAGAGTGGGCACCTGTTTCAGATGCGACAGGCTACAACGTATACTGCGACGGAGTTCAGATCGACTCAATGCTCATCAGACAGTACTCAGGCTATTTCAGAGCTGACGCTGTAGGTCTCAAGGCAGGAAGCCACACACTCAAGGTCGTTCCTGTTATCAGCGGCTCTGAGGACAGCTCAAAGGCTGCGTCAGTTACAGTTACAACAACTTCCTATGACAGAGAGGGCTTCTGCTTCTCTGACAGCTCTGTAACAGGCGGCTCAGGAATCGGTGCTTACAACGATGACGGTACTCTTAAATCAAATGCAGTAGTTCTCTACGTTACAGAGGATACAAAGAACACAATTACAATGGATGTTCAGACAGCTGCTTCAAAGACAACATCATGCACAGGTATCGGCGAAATCCTCAAGGCTATGCAGAAGGGCTACGAGTCAAGACCTGTAGCAATCAGAATCATCGGTAAGGTTACAGCTGACGGAATCACAACATCAGGCGATACAAATAACCTTCTCCTCAAGGCAAGCTCCACTGACAGCCCGATTCAGAATGTAACAGTTGAGGGTATCGGTGAGGACGCTGTATGCTACGGCTTCGGAATCCGCTGCCAGAGAGCAAGAAGCATTGAAATCAGAAACCTCGCTGTAATGCTCTTCGGAGACGACGGTATTGCTCTTGAAACAGACAACTATAACATCTGGGTTCATAACAATGATATTTTCTACGGAACAGCTGGCTCAGACGCTGACCAGGCTAAGGGCGACGGTTCCATGGATCTCAAGAATGATTCGCAGTATATCACAATTTCCTACAACCACTTCTGGGATTCAGGAAAAATGTCACTCTGCGGCATGAAGTCCGAGACAGGTGAGAACTTCATTTCTTACCACCACAACTGGTTCGACCATTCTGACTCACGTCACCCCAGAATCAGAACAATGTCAGTTCACGTTTACAATAACTACTACGACGGCAACTCTAAGTACGGCGTTGGTGTTACAATGGGAGCTTCCGCTTTTGTTGAGTCCAACTACTTCAGAAACTGCCAGTATCCTATGATGAGCTCAAAGCAGGGTACAGACGCTCTCGGCGAGGGAACCTTCTCCGGCGAAAACGGCGGCGTTATCAAGGCTTACGGCAACATCATGGAGGGTCAGAAGAGCTACATCACATACGCACAGGACAGCTCAAGCTTTGACGCTTACGAGGTTTCAAGCCCCTCAGAAACTGTTCCCAGCAGCGTAGTTGCTCTCAACGGCGGCACATCTTACACAAACTTCGATACAGCAAGCACAATGTATTCATATACACCCGATGCAGCTGCTGATGTTCCCTCAATCGTAATGTCTCAGGCAGGTCGTGTAAACGGCGGTGACTTTGAGTGGGAATTCAATGACAGCGTTGATGATACTGATTATGGTATGAATGATGGACTTATGTCTGCTATCAAGTCCTATACATCTCCCGTAATCGCAATCGGCAGCGGCTTCAAGTCTGATGCTGGTACAATGCCTCCGGCTACAACAACAGCAACAACACCTTCAGCTTCTGTAGTTACAACAACTGTAACAACATCAGGCGGCTCATCTTCAACACCTTCAGTTGCAGGAAACTACGTTCACAACTTTACAGAGAACGGTAAATCAAGCAGCTTCTATTCAATCACAGGAAACCTTTCAACTTCCAAGGGTACAGTTTCTTATGGCGGAATGACACTTACACAGTGCCTCAAGCTCGAAAGCTCCACAAGCATTACATTCTCCGGAAGCGGTACACTTACACTTGTACTCTCAGAGGCAGGCAAAAACGTTAAGGTAGACGGAACAAAGTATGCTTCCGACGCTAACGGAATCGTTACTGTTGAGCTTTCAGCAGGTTCACATACGATCACAAAGGGCGATACAGCAAACCTCTTCTATATGTCGCTTGCAGGTGAGGGCAGCTCAAGCACTCCCGCTGTAACAACTACAGTATCTTCTGCTTCAGGTTCATCCTCATCACAGAACACAACTGTTACTACAAAGCCTGTTATTTCAGATAACGATGTTATTCCTACAAATATTCAGCTTGTAAGCGCAGGCGGATGGAACGAAATGATGTACATGGTTCTTTCAGGAGTAAAGGATGCTGACGTAACATCTGTATCTTACTCAGGTCCTACAAGCGGAACTCTCACAGGCACAGACTTTGAATATCTCGTAAGAGACACAGATCAGGGTGTTCGTGTTGATGTTGTAGGCTTAAAGCCGGGTACATACTCGCTTACAATGGAAACAAGCAAGGGTAAGGTTGTAAAGAGCGATATCTCCGTTGGCGAGCAGGATCGTTCAGGCTATGCACACTACAACTACACAGCTGGTGTCGGCGCATACAATGATGACGGTACTATCAAGGCTAATGCAATCGTACTCTATGTAACAAACGAGAATAAGGATACAGTTACAGTAACATCCAAGGATGGCACTACTGTAAAGGGTATTGGTCATATTCTCAATTCAGCTGGTCAGGACAACGGCTCAGGAGCAACATCCAAGGGCGGTACACCTAACAACAACAGCGATATCATCGAGAAGCTCGCTAAGGACGGAACTCCTCTCGTAATCAGAATTATCGGCAATGTAACAGCTCCCGACGGTCTTACAGCATATGACTCTATTGATTACGGCGGAACAGTAGGCGACAACGGCTACATGGCAAGAATGCAGTCCGGTAAGGATGTCACAATCGAGGGTATCGGTACAGACGCTACTATCAACGGATGGGGAATTCACTTCATCGCAGAATCTGCTAATACTGACCTCGGTAAGAGCTTTGAGGTAAGAAATATTGCATTCAGAAACGTTCCTGAGGACTGTCTCGGTATGGAAGGTCAGCAGGGTGATGATTCACTTACATCACCTGTTGAAAGATGTTGGATCCACAACTGTGAGTTCTATGCTCCAAGCATTGCAAATCCTGCTGAGTCCGATAAGGACGGCGGCGACGGTGCATGTGACTTCAAGCGCGGCATGTATTTCACAAACAGCTACTGCTACTATGAGGGTTACCACAAGACAAACCTCGTAGGTTCATCCGATACAAGCCTTCAGTACCACCTCACATACCACCACAACTACTGGAAGGACTGTGAGTCCAGAGGACCTCTCGCACGTCAGGCTGACATTCATATGTACAACAACGTATACGACGGTCAGACCAGCTACTGCCAGAACCCCAGAGCAAACGCATTCATCTTCTCAGAGTACAACTACTTTGTAGGCTGTAAGGATATCTGCGAAGTAACAAGCGGCGGTGTAGTAAAGAGCTACAAGGATACAGTTGAAAACTGCCGTGGAAACGCTGAGGCAACTGTTGTAACAGACAAGAGCCAGACAGTTTCTTCTGACTGTCTCTACGCAAACTTTGATACAAATTCTTCAGTTTCATACGTTCCTTCAGGCAACTATGCACTTGACACAGATACAACTATCCTCAAGTCCAATTTTGAGACAGACGGCGGATGCATGGATGAAACAAGTATCACTTCCGGCGATGTAGTAATCACACCTACTCCCAGCGAGACAACAACTACTACAAACAACACTCCTTCAACACCTGCAACAACCACAACTACAACACAGGAGCCTTCAACAGAGCTTACATTCGGTGATGCAGACCTTGATGGAACAGTTACAATCAACGATGCCGTAAAGGTTATGAGCTATGTAACAAACAAGGATGCTTATCCGCTCACAGAAGAGCAGATGAACGCAGCAGACGTTTATCAGCGCGGTGATGGTCTCAGCAACATGGATGCACTTTCAATCCAGAAAAGAGCTGCTCAGCTGATTGCCTCTCTCCCTGAATCCTACTTAAGTTGATTTAGGTAAAATATAATGGAAAAAAGGATGCATAAAGCATCCTTTTTTTCTTAGAGATATTCAGATATAAGCCTGTTTTCTGAGAATGGCGGAAATAGTTCTTGCAATGATCGTAAGATAGTTTGTATCGGTAACTGACCATTTTTTAAAGCGTTCAACATAACAGAAGCAAATCAATCCTTTGATCATACCATTTTCGGTGATGAGATACTGAACAGCTCCCCCGATTTTTTGTGCTGCAAGAAGTTCAAAAGCGTTATCGTCTCTGCCCTCAAGCTCATTAATATTGTCAATAACGAAAATTCCATCACCGGAGAAACGGTCAGTATAGCTGTTGGAGAAAATATATGAGGCGTCTTTAGCGGAGGTGTTTCCGCAGCTCATCATAAGACTCATGCCCTTTCCTGAGAAGATGCATACGTCGTCGATTGCAAACAGCGAGCGGATTTGCTCCAGAAGAACCATAATATCTGGAGTCTTACTAAAGACCATCATATCTGCGAGGTCGCCGAGGAAAGCAAGCTTTTCGGAAGCATCAGTTTTACTGCTGAGGAAAGCGATTTTGTTTTCTACATCTCGTTCAACCTCACCATGCTTATTGATATCGTAGATAACATAGCGGTTCTGTCCCTTTTCTTTAGCGATATAAAGAGCCTTGTCAGCCTGCATGAAAAGCTCGTCATAGTCCTTGCTGTCGATGGGATATGTAGAAACACCCATGGAGCACGTCAGGCGGAAATTTTCGAAACGGTCAGGGAAAGCCCATTCCGTTTTGGAGCGTATAGCCCTGAGGATTCCGCGCAGATCGGTTTCGTCACGGGTATCCTCGACAACGATAAGGAAGCCGCCGCCGCTGATCCTTCCTGCGATTCCTCGGGAGCCAATTTCAGTTTTGATGATGCTTGCAACCGTGTGAATTACTTCATCTCCGAAAAGGTGACCGTAGCTGCTGTTGATGACTGCGAAATCGTCGATATCGAGAAGGATCAGGTTGACGTTATAGTTCGGCTTTGAGGAGAGAAGCTCCTGGGCGAAGTTGGTGACTGCACGTTTGTTCAGCAGCTCCGACATCGGGTCACGGTTAGCTTCAATGGCGAGATTGATATCCTTAGCCTTATTTCTTGAGCTTATGACGGAAATGATTCCAGTAACCTTTTTATGCTCGGGATCGTCGTAACGGGTAATTCCCCGGAAGAGGCTGAGTTCACGGGTTTTTCCGTATGTAAGGATGCTCGACTCGAATTCATAATCGAAACGGTGAACGCCCTTTTCGATATCGGAGCAGAGCTTTTTGAAGGTATCGACAAAGCGAGCCGGAATGTATCCGGAGTCAAGGGAGTTATTCTTCCATTCCGAAAGCTCGCTGTTTACGAGGATGATCTCACGGAAGCAGTCGAACATATAAATTTTGATGAACTTTGTCTCGAAGCTGTATTCAAAGGCGAGGTCGTTGATCATACTGAGAACATGGCGGTATTCGGAGATTCTGTGTTCACGGCTGTAAACGAGTGATTCGAGCGAGAAAATATCGCTGAGCGTAATACTGTAAAGAGGCTCGCTGTCGTTCGGCGTAAGCATTCTTATAGAGGCAAGCATCCAGCGAAGCTCGTTATTGATGCCCTTCATACGGATAACGGTTTTTATAGTCTCGCCGTATCTGGCGTTGAAGATGCAGCTTTCCAGACGGGGGAAATCGTTCTCATCAACGGTTCTCTTGATGGAGTAGATAACATCGTTGCCGAAAAAGCGGAAGAACTCCTCGTCGGCACTCTGCGTATGGAAGCTGCTGTCAACAGTAACCTTACCGACCGTATAGAGCCGTTCGTTGAGAAAATCGTTATTATCGTACATATACTAATAGCAGCGCAGCAGATTTATAATACTGACTGCGGATCCTTTCATAATTTGGATATATTATAACATGATTCTTTTTGCGGGTCAACAAGCAGATTATATATTTAATTCACTAAAAATTAACATAATATTTCGTGACATGAACACATAGTTAATGTATAATTAATCTGTAACATCTGGAAGGAGGACAGCGCATTGATGATGATGCGCTTCGGCTTTATGGAAAAAAAGGAAATCAAGAAGTATCTGTCAATTGCGGCAATAGTAATAGGCGTGTGTCTTATTGTCAAGAATTTATCATTGTTCGGGGAAATAATCGGTATCACCGTATCTGCAATGTATCCGCTGATACTTGGCTGTGCGATAGCGTATGTGTTCAATATTCTCCTTACATTCTGCGAGCGCTGTTACTTTCCGACGAAACAAAAGGGGATTATTGCATATTCACGGCGTCCAGTGTGTCTTGTGCTTGCTCTTGGAATGACCGTTGCGATCATTGCATTGATCCTCAAGATAGTCATTCCCGAGCTGATCACTGCATTCAAAATCATTTCAGCGGAAATCCCGAAATATGCAATAGATATAAAAGACTGGGCAGTAAAAAGCCTTCATGACTATCCTGAAATACAGGAGAAAATCTACGACATTGAAGTTGACTGGGAATCACTTACAAAGAATCTGGTTGACTTTGTAAAGGTTGGAGCAAGCGGACTTATCACTTCGATTGCAGAAATAATCGGAGCATTGGCGTCCTCGATAACACATCTTGTCGTAGCAATAATTTTTGCGATATACCTGCTTCTCCGCAAGGATAAGATAAAGGAAGATATCAGACGTTCAAAGAATGCTTATCTCAGTGAAAGACTGAACAAATCTCTCACCAGAATCTATCATACTGCAAACACTACTTTCAAGAACTTCTTTGTCGGACAGTTTACAGAAGCAATAATTCTCGGTGTGCTCTGTATGATAGGAATGTCAATCATGAAGCTGCCGTATGCGGCAATGACCGGAACTGTAATCGGAGTAACGGCTCTTGTTCCGATTGTCGGAGCTTATGTAGGCGGTGCTATAGGCGCATTTATGATCTGTACCGAGGATCCGATGAAAGCTTTGATTTTTGTAGTTTTCCTTGTGATACTTCAGCAGTTCGAGGGCAATGTTATCTACCCGAAGGTCGTGGGAACGTCGATCGGACTTCCGGGAATATGGGTGCTGGCAGCAGTAACAATAGGCGGCGGTCTGTTCGGAATCACAGGAATGCTTCTCGGCGTACCGGTGCTTGCAACTATCTATAAGCTCTACCACAGTACTCTCAGAGAAAAGGAAGCTGCGATGGGTATAACCTCTCCGCCCACGGAGGAGGAAATAGAGCAGTGCAGGAAGAAGAATACACGGAAATACAAGCTTGTCGAAAAGAGCGTGGAAGAGCTGAAAAATATGCTCAATTCCATGAAGAATGATAAAAAATAATTCCGGGGCGGACGTACGTTCGCCCTTGATTTATGCAAAGGAATGATAAGATGATTTATACAGTAACGCTTAACCCTGCTGTTGACTGCGCCATGGAGCTTGCGGACTACTGTGCAGGGAGAGTGAACCGTGCCGAAACTCAGAATCTTACCGCAGGCGGAAAGGGAATCAATATGTCGATCGTTCTCAGCCGTCTCGGGATAGAAACCATGGCACTCGGATTCAGCGGCGGAGATACAGGAAAACTACTGAGCAGACTTCTCGACCGTGCCGGATGTCCCCACGATCTGACTGAGCTTGACGGTCAGCTTACAAGAATAAATATGAAGCTCCGATGCGGAGATGAGGAAACTGAAATCAACGGAAAGGGTCCTGATATAGGCGCAAAAGAGCTGTCGGAGTTCATGAAAATGCTCTCGGATACCGTGAAGCCGGGCGATACGCTTATTCTGGCAGGAAGCGTTCCGTCGTCTGTTCCGAGCAGTATCTATGCGGATATAATGAGGCTCTTTGCGGGAGAGGAGGTTCGGATTATTGCCGATACCTCCGGCAAGCTTCTGTCTGAGCTTCTGGAGATGAAGCCTTTCCTGATAAAGCCGAATAATTTCGAGCTGGGAGAAATATGCGGATGTGAGATAAATACCCGTGCTCAGGCTTTTGAGGGAGCTGCAATGCTCCAGAAAATGGGCGCCCGGAACGTTCTTGTATCACTTGCCGGAGAAGGAGCTGTTCTGCTCTGTGAGGACGGAAGCAGATATGAAATCAAGGCACCGGAAGGAAAAGTTAAAAATTCTGTCGGTGCAGGAGACTCTATGGTTGCCGGATTTCTCGCAGGATTAGAGCTTTTCGGAGATTCTGAAAAAGCTCTTGCACTGGGAACAGCAGCCGGAAGCGCAACGGCTTTTTCGGAGTTTCTGGCTGAAAAGCGTGAAATAGCTGAGATCTTTCACCGCTATTATCCCGGATTGCAGTTTTGAAAGAGAATGAAGGAAAAAACTCTGTCGAAAGAAAAATAATATGTAAAAGGAATGAAAGAACTTATTATTATTAAGTGAAATCGACATTCAGCTTAATTAATTTAAGCGGAACTTTGACTCAGAGCGGGCTGGGGTATTGGCATATTTGCAATTTGAAAGTAATTGTGAGAAATGACAAAAAAGACTCTTGAAAAAATAAGTGCACTAGTGCAGAATGCATATTGACTTTCGAGCCCGATTGTGGTACTATAAATTAAGACAAAAATCTTCAATTTTTATCATATATTAAAAGGAGAGAAGTTAAACATGGAAAAAACATTACCTCAGGCTTGGGAAGGCTTCGTCACCGGTAAATGGTGCGAGCGCATTGACGTCCGTGACTTCATTCAGAAAAACTACACACCCTATGACGGCGATTCTTCATTCCTCGCTGACCCTACAGACGCAACTAAGGCTCTCTGGGATCAGGTTCTTGACCTCATGAAGCAGGAAAGAGAAGCTGGCGGCGTTCTCGATATGGATACAAAGGTTGTTTCTTCACTCGTTTCTCACGGTGCAGGCTACCTTAATCAGGATCTCGAGCAGATCGTTGGTCTCCAGACAGATAAGCCCTTCAAGCGTGCACTCATGCCCTACGGCGGTCTCAATATGGCTGCTAAGGCTTGCTCTGACAACGGCTATGAGGTTGACGACGAGATCAAGCACATCTTTACAGAATACCGCAAGACTCACAATCAGGGCGTTTTCGATGTTTACAACGCTGAGATGAGAGCTGCAAGATCAAACAAAATACTTACAGGTCTTCCTGACGCTTACGGAAGAGGAAGAATCATCGGCGACTACAGAAGAGTTGCTCTTTACGGTGTTGACAGACTTATCCAGGACAAGAAGACTCAGAAGGAGTTCTATGTATCTCCTATGACTGAAGAGAAGATCCGTGCAAGAGAAGAGATCTCCGATCAGCTCCGTGCTCTCGAGAACCTCAAGAAGATGGCTGAAATCTACGGCTGCGACATTTCAAAGCCTGCTACAACAGCTAAGGAAGCTGTACAGGCTGTATACTTCGGTTACCTCGCTGCTGTTAAGGATCAGAACGGCGCTGCTATGTCCCTCGGACGTACATCTACATTCCTCGATATCTACTTCGAGAGAGATATCAAGAACGGTACTCTCACAGAGACAGAGGCTCAGGAGATTATCGACCACTTCATCATGAAGCTCCGTCTCGTTCGTTTCGCAAGAACTCCCGAGTACAATGCACTCTTCTCAGGCGACCCCCAGTGGGTAACTGAGTCAATCGGCGGTATGGGCATCGACGGCAGACACATGGTTACTAAGAACAGCTTCCGTTACCTCCATACACTCGAGAACCTCGGTACTTCACCTGAGCCGAACCTCACAGTTCTCTGGTCTACAAGACTTCCCGCAGGCTTCAAGGAGTACGCTGCTGCTATCTCTATCAAGACATCTTCCATCCAGTACGAGAACGATGACATGATGCGTGTAACTCACGGCGATGACTACGCTATCGCTTGCTGCGTATCTTCAATGAGAGTCGGCAAGGAAATGCAGTTCTTCGGCGCAAGAGCTAACCTCGCTAAGTGCCTCCTCTACGCTATCAACGGCGGTGTTGACGAGAAGACAGGCGTTCAGGTTGGTCCTGAGTTCCGTCCTTTCGAAGGCGAATACCTCGACTATAAGACAGTTATGAAGAAGTACGACGACATGATGAACTGGCTTGCTAAGCTCTATGTTGATACTCTTAACTGCATCCACTACATGCACGATAAGTACTGCTACGAAAGCCTCCAGATGGCTCTCCACGACAGAGAGGTTAAGCGTTACTTCGCTACTGGTGTTGCAGGTCTTTCAGTTGTTGCTGACTCACTTTCTGCTATCAAGTACGCTAAGGTTAAGGTTATCCGCAAGGATATCGAAATCAAGAACAAGAAGGGCGAGGTTGTTGACGTAGCTAAGAACGTTGCTGTTGATTACGAGATCGAGGGCGACTTCCCGAAGTACGGAAACAACGACGACAGAGTAGACTCTATTGCTGTTGAGATCCTCGAGAGCTTCATGAACAAGATTCGTCAGCAGCACTGCTACAGAAACGGTGTTCCGACAACATCCATCCTTACAATTACATCAAACGTTGTTTACGGTAAGAACACAGGAAGCACTCCTGACGGACGTAAGGTTGGTGTTCCGCTTGCTCCTGGTGCAAACCCGATGCACGGACGTGACACTCACGGTGCTGTAGCTTCACTCTCTTCAGTTGCTAAGCTTCCGTTCAGTGACGCTCAGGACGGTATCTCAAATACATTCTCCATTATCCCTGACGCTCTCGGTAAGGATATGCAGGTATTCGTAGGCGATATCGACCTCGACAGTCTCAAGGGCTAATCATAATGGAAAAAGAAACAAAAAAAGTCGGAGCTATGACTGCTTCTGAGCTTGCTGATATGATCGACAAGCTCATGGCAGGCGGCAACGGCAGTGTTAATGTTTCTGCGCTCGAGGACGGCGATGGATTTGCCGTTACAACGGTCAACAGCAGAGAATGCGGCGGTAAAAAAGGCGCATGCTGTCAGCCTACAGAGCTGGAAACAGAAGAAGATTGATTAATATAGGAGGAACTGACTATGGATAACAAGAAACAGGTAGAAAATCTCGTTGAGCTTCTTGACGGCTATGCTGAAAAAGGCGGTCATCACCTCAATGTAAACGTATTTACAAGAGAGACTCTTCTCGATGCTCAGAAGCATCCGGAGAACTATCCTCAGCTCACAATCAGAGTTTCAGGCTATGCTGTAAACTTCATCAAGCTCACAAAAGAGCAGCAGGATGACGTTATTGCAAGAACATTCCATGCAGCTCTCTAATCGAGACTAAATGACATCAACCGCTTGCCGGAAACGGTAGGCGGTTGTTTTTAACTGGAAAGGCGGTGAATTCATGGCGGAGCAGATTCTGCAAAAATTGTTGGATGCAGGCTTCGAGGCATATTTTGTCGGAGGCTGTGTGCGTGACAGGCTCATGGAAAAAAAGGCTCATGATGTGGATATCACGACAAATGCGCTCCCGGAGCAGATAATTGCGGCTTTTGACGGATATACCGTCATTCCGACAGGGCTGAAACACGGAACTGTAACTGTTCTCAGCAATGAGACTCCCTATGAAATCACGACTTTTCGTGTGGACGGTGAATATTCCGACAGCCGACGACCCGACAGCGTTTGCTTTACAGCGAGCATTGAGGAGGATCTGGCTCGGCGTGATTTCACCATGAACGCAATTGCAATGGATA
>JAFTPG010000086.1 GCA_017463375.1 Ruminococcus sp.
AAAACAGCTCATGAACTTGGAAAGAATTATCGTGTCCGTGTTGCGACCTCTGACGGTCTGGAGCAGATCATAATTCTTGGCAGCAATGCCTACCGTGTCTCGGCAGAGGAGCTGCGCCAGGAGGTAAAGGCTGTCGAGCGTAAGATACGGGAATACGTTAAAAAATAAAAATATATTTTTCCTTCGTCTTTTTTGTCCTCTGAAATCACTTATTTATAGAAAGTGATTTCGGAGGATTTTTATTTCACCGATGAAAGGAGAATATATATGAAAAAAATAATGGCATTTTTAGCAGCATTTACTCTCTGCATGAGCGCAGTATCATGCTCGGATTCAGGAGGAAACACTCCGACCGAAATCAGCGTGGAGAAGCTCAGCAACAGAACTTACAAGCGTACAAGAATGGAGCTTCCCGAGGAAATTACGGCAATCTATATGAGCTGTCCTTTCAGCGGCGGAGAACAGATTTTTATTGTTGCAGGCACAATGGAGAAAACTCCTGCGTTCTACATTGCGGACAAGACCTTTTCAAGCTTCACTCCGCTTGAGATTCCCGGATTCTCGATAGGCTGCGCCTATGACGTGACAGCCGCAGCTGACGGAAGCATTATTGCGATAGTCAACGAGGTCGATTACGGCGGACTGCCTGAGCCTGACCCGTATTCAGCCGGCTACAACGAGGAGCTTTATGAGGAGAATGCTCAGTACAGTCTTGTTATCAGGAAGTATTCGCCGCAGGGAGAGCTTATTTCCTCGAATGAGCTAACGGGGCTTTACGATACAATTGACCCTGACGGAGTAATGACATCGGGGATCTTCTGTCCGGATGGTGAAAACTGTGTAGCCAAGCTGAACAATAAATATTACGCCATCGGAGTTGACGGCAGCTTCCGGGGAGAGATAAAGCCTGATTCCGCCGACAAGTCGATCGAGTACTTCGGCTGTGACCGTGAGGGGAATATCGTCTGTGCGGTGGACTGCGGAGTGAACCAGATGAAATTCTGCAATATTGATGCAGTGAACGGCAAGCTCGAAAGCAGCTCCACGACGTATACCTTCAATGACGGAATGTGCGGAAATATCATGCCGGGAACGGGCGAATATAATATGTATATCCCGTCGAGAGGCTCGATTTACGGTATCAGATCCGACGGAACGATTGAAGCTGTCTTTGATGTTTCGTCCTCGGGAGTGAACCCGAATATGCTGGGACGCAGTTATCTTAGCGAGACGGGCGAGCTTTATATAACTGACGGCGATTATACTGCTTCCGGAGTGAAGCTGTACCTCTATGCCGAGTGCGACCCCTCGGAGCTTGAGGACGTAAAGACTATCACGCTTGGAACGCTTGACAGCAGTCTGGTAATAGGCGATTCATGGATTCCTGAGATCAATGACAGTCAGGATGAATTTATGGTAGTGCTGAAGGATTATTCTGAGTACGACGATGCAGCGGAACAGCTCTCGATGGATCTTCTCTCGGGTGATTCGCCAGATATCATCTATCTCAGCGGACATCGCTACACCGATTTTACCTCCATGGGAGCTATCTGCGACCTCTATGAATTCATGGACAAGGATACTGAGTTCAACAGCAGTATCTTCAATGAAAACTTCCTCAGGCTTGCGGAAGATGATGGAAAGCTCTACTATCTGCCACAGTTTGTGTACTACACTACATCCTACGGAAAGACGAAATATGTCGGAGACAAGGCGAACTGGAATGTACAGGAGTTCATCAATGCCTGTGAGAACCGTCCTGAGGGCATGAGAATCGACCAGTTCGGGTATGTCCGTGGGCATATAGGCTTTGAGAGCTTCGTTGATATGGATAAGGGAACGTGCAGCTTTGATTCCGAGGAGTTTATAACACTGCTGGAATATATCAGCAATCTGCCGTCTGAGGAGAGCGAGGCGCTGTATAATATCACTGAGGAGATGTTTGAAAATCCTGACATGGAGGATGAACTGAATATAATGATTCGGCAGTCGCAAAGTGTTTTCCGCAATGACGAGGTAATGCTCGGAAGTCAGAGTGGCATTTGGAGCTTTTCAGATTATTTTACTACCAGCGCAGGTGATTGCGGAGGAGATGAGGTCACCTTTGTCGGCAGTGTAACTGAAAACGGAGAGGGCACAATGGCTAATCTGAACAATATGTTCGGAATCTCTTCACAGTGCAAGGACAAGGAAGCTGCATGGGAATGCCTGAAAATGTTCTTCAGCGAAGATATTTATGCCCTTACCTCAGGAGGATTCCCGACGGTGCAGAGCGAGCTGGAGGCATATGCCGCTGAGGCTCTTGCTCCGCAGTATTACAGCGACACAGATTATACAGGCTATTACTGGGTAGGCAGTGGAGAGAATATTGAGATAGGCAATCCCACTCAGGAGGACATCGACCGTGTGTGGGAGGTAATAAACACCACAACTGCTGTTGCCAATCAGCTTCCCGACGGAGTATGGGAGATAATCTCGGATGAGCTGGAAAAATTTGAAGCAGGCGAATGTACTGCAAGAGAGTGTGCGGAAATGCTCCAGAACCGCTGCTCGATAATGGTTGCGGAGCTGAGCTGATACAGAAAAAGCTCAGACAGGACAGGGAAGATATCCGTATGGCACGAACTTTCAGCGCGGTTATTGGTGAAATTTGCCGAAAAATGCCCATATAAATTCTATATGGACAGATTTTAGTATTGTAAAATAAGTTGGGAAATGGTATAATATATTCATCAGCTGATTTTCGAAACGGAGTGAAAGAGCTATGAATATTGCTATATGTGATGATAGTGAGTATGATGCTTTGGCGGCAAGGGAAGTGATAAAGCAAACGCTGAAAGAACTGCATATCAACGCAGAGATAACATATTATCTGAATGCGGAGGAGATCGACGACAAGCTGCTCAATTATAAGGAACAGCTTGACATATTGATTCTCGATATTGATATGCCGAGGATTTCCGGACTCGAACTTGCCCAGAAACTGAGAGCAAACCAGCTTGACCTTATAATTATTTTTCTTTCAAATCATGAGGAATTCGTATTCAAGGCAATTGAGTTCCAGCCATTCAGATACATAAGAAAGATAAGGCTGAAAACAGAAATGCCGCTTGCGATCCGTGCAGCAGCAAGGCTTGTGCAGATACAAATGGACAAGCAGGTCATTCTTGATTCAAATGACGGCGAAATAAAGGTCATGATATCTGAAATCATGTATTTTGAAGCCGATAAAAGAAAGACCATAGTTCATCTGAGCAATGGAAAAATTCGTACAATAAACCGAAACCTGACGGAGTTCTATGAGGCGTTGAAAAGCAGTAAGTTCGTCATGATTCACAGAAGCTGCGTTGTTAATGCGGATTATGTGCAGAACATTAAAAATGATATCGCTATTTTAAAAAATGACGAAAAGCTGGTTATCAGCAGAAGAAAGGCGAAAGAGGTAAAACAACGCATTATAGACGAATGGGGTGAGCTTATATGATCAAGTTTTTCTGGTTCGTTGAATATGCTGCGACATTTGCCGAATTTCTGATGTTTACATTATTCTGCGGTACTTTTTTAGATGAACCGAATATCAAGGATAAATTTGCGAGGAAGATCACCTTATCTTTAGTTTGTGCCGGTCTGATGCTGTTCGTAAATCACTTGAAGGTGTTTTCAGCTATAACAACGCTGTTTGCATTAATACTGGTATCTCTGCAGGAATACCTCATTTACAGGAAAAAGCCTGTTAAGATCATTGTCCTTGATGTCGTCTTTCTGGTCGCAATGCTATTGATTGATAATTCTGTGGCAGGCACGATATCATTTACGCAGAACATTCCGATTTCTGAGATCTATGCGGAGTTTTCACTGTATAGAACGCTTGCCGTTACCGTCTCAAAATTACTGCTTGTATTCCTGACAGTTATGATAAATCGTTTTTTCAGTCAGAAAACTGCTCTGAATACAAAATATATAGTTTCGCTGTTTGCCGTATCCGCAGTCATGGCGCTGCTTACATTGACGATGACTTTTTCTGAAATGGAAAGTCAATCGGTAAACTCGTATTTATCAGTTTTATTTTTCGCTGTAATGCTGGTTTTGCTCATAATAGTATTTTTCGGTATGCTGAGGCTGACTGAGTTTTATGAAAATCAGCAGCAGCTTCAGCTGACCATGCAGAAAAATCAGATGCTGGAACAGTCGATGTCTGAAACAAAGCAGACCTTTGAGCTCCTCAGGAACAGCATGCACAATTACAGGCATAATATTATCAATTTGAAATCGCTTGCAGAAAAAGGAGACCTTGAGGGAATAAAGTCATATATAGCGATAGAGGAAGAATTGCTCGGGAAGAAACTGTTCTACTATAAAACCGGTAATGATACCGTGGACGCTATACTGTATATAAAGCAGAATAATGCCGAAAAACACGGTATTCCGTTTATTATCAATGCCGAGGTCGAAAGGGACTGTCCTGTTTCATCCGCTCATTTTGCTGTGATATTGGGCAATCTGCTTGATAATTCTATTGAAGCCTCCTTGAAGGAGTCGGATCCGTTTATTGAAGTTACGATCAGATCTGTCGATGATAAGCTATGGATAATAGTATTAAACAAGTGCACTAACATAAATGTATCCTTGAAAACGCTGAAATCGAATAAGTATCTCCACGGAATCGGACTGAAATCCGTAAAGCATACCGTTAAACAGTACGATGGTGAGTTAGTTATCAATACTGTTGATGATACGTTCAAGGTAAAAATAATGATCCCTCTTCAATCCCAGCCGCAATAAATATACGACATAGGGCGCATTCCATGCGCCTAAATTTTTCCCTATAAATATTCAGCTTTTTGTACAAACTAACCGGCTTGAAACCTCATGGTTCAAGCCGGTTTTTACTGTCCTGTAATGAAACATACCGTTCGTTACAAAAAAATGTCATTTCGTGCATTTTTCTGCATTAAAGCAGAAAGGTGTGCTAAAATACAATCAAGGTCAACGACGAAAGGAGGAGTAAAAAATGGAGAAAAAATTCTTTACAGTTATTAAGAAGGCTATAAAGGGTGCTGCTGCTGCTTCCTGCGAAACAACATCTATGCTCGGTCTTTATCAGCCCAAGACACCTAAGGCTCTTATTAAGGCTGACAAGAAGTGAGGTGTGCTGATTGTTTCAGAATCTTGCAGAGGATATTGCGTTCTTGTTAATAACACGAAAAATTATAAGCGTTGACGAGCGTGATATTTATATGTACGGTCTTGAGGTTATTCTGCTGAACGGCAGCTTGCTGCTCGTATTTCTTATAATAAGTCTGCTGTGCGGAGAAATGACAAATTTCTGGGCATACCTGGTATTTTTTCTTCCGCTGAGGATCTTTTCAGGAGGATATCATGCTGAAACAAGTGAGCGATGCTTTGTTTTATCAACAGTTATGTATGTTATGTCAATTGCAGCATCAAGTTTTTTGCCGTTTCTTTATCAGAGCTGGCAGGGCAGGATTATCGGAGTCATATCTGTATTAGTAATACTGGTATCAGCTCCGCTTGTTAATAAGAATAATCCGCTTAATCAGTCACAAAGGAAACGAAACAGGATAATAATCTGCATATTATTAATTATTGACCTTATTTTCTTTATCCTGAGCTGCAATTGCAGCTGGAAAATCGCTTCAAATGAACTTATATTCATTATCTTCGACGCAGTATTGCTTTTGATGGGAAGGCTTCCTTCTCGTCAAAAAGAAGATAATGAATTAAGTTGAATACTGTCTGACGATTGCTTCGTTCGCTGAGTTTTTTCGCTGATTCATCCAGGAATAGTCATATATACATTATTCATAAACCGCAGAGTGCGATAATTTATGGAGGAATACAGTGACTCAATTACAATTGGCTTTCACAGTTCAAAACAATGTTGAACACGGCGAATTATTAATCTTGGAAATCTCAGGCTCGCTGCTGAATCTGGGCTTCAGGACTAAGCTGAAGGGATATATCTATTCAAAGGAAGCAATATACTATTACACAAGACTCGATGTAGTTCGCAGTATAAATGCAGAGGTATATTCTCAGATTGCTTATAAATACGGAGTCAGCGCTGCGAGCGTAGAGCGTGCGATCAAGAAATCAATTGAAGATACATGGTATAATAAGCAATTCAATTGTAATCATGAGTTGCTGAGATGTGCATCTATAAACAGTAAGTATCCGCCAACTAACGCAGAATTTATTGCCACTATGGCAGAATTAATCAGACTAAAAGCCAGGAAAGAACGTTTATATAACTCATAACATCCCCATTTTCCATAAATAATCGGCGGCATTCGATTTAATCTGAATGCCGCCGGTTTTTTATTATATTACATGAGGGTTTCAGGGAGATCATTGATAAGCTGAGCAAGCTTTTTCTGAACTGCGAGAGCGTCCATATTGCTGAGACCGTCTCCGCGCTGGTAAACATCGGCGGAGTTGATTTCAGCCTCTGTCATAGGATACTTAGCTGAGTCTGTAACATAGCTCATTATCTTTACAGCGTCATTGATATTAACATCTCCGCTGAGGTCAGCGTCACCGTAGAGAATATCGTCATCGGGAGCTTCCGTAGTTGTGGGAGGATCTGTAGCCGGCTCATCGGAAGAGGTATTGTCGTATTCGTAGTAGAGAGTGATCGTATTGAATGCAACTGTTACGTCAGCACCTGTTTCGTCATTTGAAGATGAAGTCCACCAGTGCTGAAGCTCGCTGTATGTGTCGCCGATCTCAGCAGACATCTCATTGAGATCGCCGTCTGTGAAATAGCCGTCGAGAGTTACTGTGCAGTCAGCTGTACCCGCACTGTAGGAGAAGGATTTAGCTCCCCATACAGAAGTACCGTCGCCGAGGATGAGATTGTTAAAGGTGAGAGCACCGCCTCCGCCGTACCATGAAGCGCCTGAGGTACAGTTTGTAGTAGTATTTACAACAATCTTTGTGAGATGTTCAACGTCGCCGAGAGGAATCATCTTGTAGCCGTTTACAGAGGTTTCGAGGTCATTGTAATTGTAGGTTTCTGTTTTGATTTCGATATCCGGAGCTTCGTAAACCTTCTCGTCGGAAGGAGTGTCAGCAATTACGACCTGAGCAACTGAAAGGGGAGGAAGCTCAATTGTAACGGTATTATTCTCAATATCGTTCTGAACGTCGATAATTCTGATATCGCTGCTGTCCTGAGTAACAGCGTAAACTACAGCACTCTGATAGTCTGTATCAGTTCCGCTGAGAGTGATAACAGCATTCTCTGTTCTTGTCATATCCTTATTTGAGAGA
>JAFTPG010000087.1 GCA_017463375.1 Ruminococcus sp.
AAAATTTGAGTTGAAGTCTTTGGAAAGGGGTCTGGGGTGACTCCCTGCGGGGCAGGGAGATGTCGAGCTTGCGAGACAGAGGGTACGGGTGCCGGTTAGGCAGAACCTTTCTTCAGAAAGGTTTGCCCCAGCAGGTTACGAGAATCCCCCGCTAAATAACAATTTATCACAGTAATATCTGACGAAAGTCATTCAAATGTCTTGACTTTTATAGGTAAAGATGTTAAAATGTAACTGAATAAGGAAATGTCAGCGATGCGTGAACCGCAGCATTTTCTTACTGATACGTTTTCATTAACACTAACATTGTATTTTGAGAGGGGAAATTTTTATGAAGAAACTGCGTAAAACAATGGCAGCTTTTCTTGCTCTTACAATGCTCACTGCTTCGGGAGCTGCAGCAGGAGTAAGTGCAGTTAACGCTGCCGAGAACAAGACTGCGGTCGATGACTGCAACGACGACTGGCTTCACGCTGTCGGAAGCCGTCTCTACGATAAGGATGGAAACGAGGTATGGATCACAGGTGCAAACTGGTTTGGATTTAACTGCGGTGAAAATCTTCCGCATGGTCTGTACGCTGCCGATTGTGATGCCTTTCTATCAAATGTTGCTGACAGAGGTATCAATCTTATTCGTTTTCCTGTTTCCACAGAGCTGCTTCTTTCGTGGATGAACGGTACGCCCAATGCTGTAAGTTCTATAAATGCCGGATATAATCCTCCGCAGGATATCGTCGGCGAGGACGGAACCGTTACTCCTGCCGGTGCTTACGTTAATATCAATAAGGATTTCGTTCTTGAGGACGGCAAAACTGTCAAGAACAGTATGGAAATTTTCGATATTATGATGGAGAAATGCAAGGAATACGGCATTAAAGTAATGATTGACATTCACAGCCCTGCTGCCCATAACTCCGGACATAACTATAACCTTTGGTATTATGATGCAAGCTGTCCTGATGCAGGTAATATGGCTGTTACAGCTGACGGTGTTCAGGTAACTACCGAAATGTGGATGGATACTATCGTATGGCTGGCTGATAAATATAAGAACGACGATACTATTCTTGCCTATGATCTTAAAAATGAGCCTCACGGAAAAGGTCAGGACGGCAGTGTCGCAGCTAAATGGGATGACTCCACCGACGAAAACAACTGGGCTTACGCTGCTACAGAATGTGCAAATGCTATTCTTGCGGTCAATCCGAATGCATTGATTCTTATAGAGGGCGTCGAGCAGTATTGTAAGGATGGAATCAGCTCTGAGGCAGGCGTTGAGTATTACTGGGGTATGCCTGATTCAAGAACAGATTCACCTTATCACCCGGCTTGGTGGGGCGGAAATCTCAGAGGTGTAAGAGATTATCCTATCACTCCCGATTCAGGTACAAGCCAGATCGTTTATTCTCCTCACGACTATGGTCCGGCGGTTTATGCTCAGACTTGGTTCGATAAGGAATTCACAACACAGACTCTTCTTGACGACTATTGGTACGATACATGGGCATACATCAACGAAGAGGATATCGCTCCCCTGCTTATCGGTGAGTGGGGAGGACTTTTGGACGGCGGTAAAAATGAGAAATGGATGACTCTTCTCCGTGACTATATGATTGAAAATCATATTAATCATACATTCTGGTGCCTTAACCCAAATTCCGGTGATACGGAAGGACTTCTTGAATATGACTTCTTATCATGGGATGAGGTAAAGTACGAAATCTTTGAGCAAGCTATCTGGCAGACTCAGGAAACAGGTAAATTTATCGGTCTAGACCACCAGAAGGCTCTCGGTATTAACGATACAGGTATTTCAGTTTCTGAGTTCTATGAGTCCTATGCATACACCGAGGGAAGCAATATCGACGGCGGTACTATCCTTACCGGCGACGAGACAAAGCCCACTCAGGAGGTTATCATTCCTTCTGATACTACTGAACCCGAGACAGAAACTACTACTGAAGAGGTTACTGCTACAACAGCTCCTACTACTGCGACTACAGAGGCTTCCGATTTTATCTACGGTGACGCAAACCTCAGCGGAAATGTTGAGATCTCTGACGCTGTTAAGATCATGAGTAATGTTACAGATAAGGTGAAGTATCCGCTTACGGACCAGGAAATAAATGCTGCTGACGTTTATCAGAGAGGCGACGGAATCAGCAACATGGACGCTCTCGCCGTTCAGAAAAAGCTCGCTCAGCTTCTGACGGATCTCCCTGAGTCACATCTGGAATAATCATTTTCAGCAATCTCAAGGGCAGACGATATTGTCTGCCCTTTTTTTGCGCCATAACGCTTTCCAGCTCTTGACATGTGAACTTTTTCACGCTATAATATTACTAATATCGGAATTTTTCCGCAAAAATGAAATAGGAGGGGACGTTTTGAGTAAATCAAAATATGATAAGGAGCTCGAAAAAGCTTATAAAGATCTCAAGGAGATGAATAAAGAGTCGAAAAAAGCTCGTAATGACCTGCTGAACTTCTTTATCGGACTGCTGATGTTCGGCGGCGGATTGTTTCTGATTTTCCAGAATGCTCAGGTTACAAGTACATGGGGATCAGGCTATTTCTATCACATAGGCTCATGGGGAGTTCCAAACGGTCTGATATTGCTCCCGCTTATCATCGGCGTTATAATGCTCTTTATGATGGACCGTAAGATATTCGGCTGGATCGTTATCGCACTGGGAGTTATCTTTATCCTGCTCACCATTATCATGAGCGTAAGAATCGTCTGGAGAACTACTTCGGTCTATATGTTCGTTCTGATGTTCGGACTCGCCGCCGCAGGTGCCGGTCTGATGCTTAGGGCGCTTTTCAGAACTAAATAACTTCCCTTAAAAGACGGTACCCTGTATCCGTCTTTTTTGTTTTGTAAATTGTTGTTTAGCGGGGAGCCCCCGCCCATCGAAATTCATGAATATGGGAAATCTTTAATGCCCTCCCCGATGGGGAGGGGGCAGACTCTACAAATATGAATTAACAACGTGTAGGGGCGACCCGTGCGGGCGCCCGTTGGGGTTACGTTTTTTTCGGGTTCGGGCGACCGCAAGGGTCGCCCCTACGATATAGGATTTCAGAATGTGCAGCCCTCTACATCGCTAAACGATTTATACATTGAAGATTTGACGGAGGCTGAAAAATATGGTATAATAAAATTTAATGCATTAAAGCGGAAGGAGAGTTAAAGTTATGGCAGAGGAATACACCTGTGGAAACTGGGAGATTCATCAGGAGACCGTGGACAAGGTCTCGAAGGTAATGCCCGATGAAGCGGTTCTTTACGAGGCGGCAGAGCTTTTGAAGGTGTTTGGTGATTCGACAAGGATCAGAATAATTTTCGTACTGTGTCAGAGCGAGATGTGCGTATGTGACATAGCGAAGCTTTTGGGGATGACTCAGTCGGCGATATCGCATCAGCTGCGTGTTCTCAAGCAGGCGAGACTGGTCAGCAGCCGCAGAGATGGAAAAACTATTTATTATTCGCTTGCGGACGACCATGTTAAAACGATTTTCTATTATGCTATGGAGCATGTTATGGAATAGGGCGTGTTGAAAGGAAATATTAATGAATATATTTGATTTTCATACTCATGCATTTGTGGATTCGCTTGCGGAAAGAGCGGTCTCAGCTCTTGAGAAAACGAGCGGTATTGCTCCGTATACTGACGGAACAGTCAGCGGACTTCGTGAAGCAATGCACAAAAATGGTATTTCGGGAGCTTTGCTGCTTCCCGTAGCTACTAAGCCATCGCAGCAGAATACTATCAACAACTGGGCTGCGGAAATTATGGGGAAGGGACTATATTGCTGCGGAACTATTCATCCCGACGCCGAGGATGCTATTGAGGAAATTGAGCGCATAAAGTCTCTTGGATTATGCGGAGTGAAATTTCATTCAGAGTATCAGAATTTTCATCCCGACGAGGACAGGATGTTTCCGCTGTATCGGAAGATTGCTGAAACAGGGATGTTTGCGGTCTTTCACGGCGGCTGGGATCCGCTTTCAAAGGACTATGTCAGAGGAACTCCCGAGAGGTTTGCAAAAGCGGCAGAGGCAGTTCCCGAGCTTACGTCTGTTATCGCACATCTTGGCGGAATGAATCTCTGGGACGATGTTGAAAAATATCTTGCCGGAAAATTTGACAATCTTTATTTTGATGTCAGCGTGATTGCCGGATATATCGACCCTCAGCAGCTTCTGAGAATCATAAGAAAGCATGGTGCGGAGAGGATTCTTTTTGGAACGGACTGTCCCTGGTCGGCACCTGAAAGCGAAATATGCATGATCGAGGAACTGCCTCTCACCGCCGGTGAAAAGGAGCTTATTTTTGCCGGAAATGCTGAAAGACTTCTGAAATTAGGATAATATTGCTATGGATGGCAGCGCATAGAGTCATGCTTTTTGTAACATAGTTGTAAAATTTATGAAAATTACCCTTTGTTAAGAAAAACTGACCAGAATAATAACACAAAACGTCACAGATTATAGTAAAATATAATTGCAAGGGGGTGGCGGAATGAAAGATATTGTTACCGAAAAGGATGTTATTGCTCAGAACGACGAATCCCAGATTATTAATGTTATCGACGAATTCGACTATTCCACCCAGCAGGAGGACTATAATAAGCACTTTATTGCCTGGAGAAAAGATAAAGAGAATCCATATGCATATAACTTCGTTCACGATAAGAAGGAGACCGTTTTTATAGAGGGTCAGGGCTTTGTTGATACTTGTGCTGCGGACGCTGAATGGAGCGTTTTGGAAAAGATCCTTTCCGTTATCGGAATCGCTATGCTTTCGCTTACTCTGATCGAGGATGTTCTTGACAAGGTCATAGTTTCGCTCCTTGATATAATGGGAGTGGATATACACTGTTCTTTCTCAAGCTCGGTGATCTACGGCGGAAGAGCTGAGGTCGTGGTGATGCTTATTCTCGTGACGGTTGCCAAATATGCGGTTCCTTTATACATAGTGCACAGCAAATTTAAAATGCCCGAAAGAGTCCGGTGTCCGCGTTCGCTGAATGACCCGGCAGAGCTTATTGCTACATTGGCTGTAACTCTGATGGGAAGCGTGATTCTCGGAGTTTTTGATGAATATATTGAGGAAACAAGAGATATCTTCACATTCTTCAAAGGCTATGACGCTGATGTTTCTGTCTGGGGACAGAATGAGTTCGTGATTTATACTATCTTTGACATCCTGATAGTCTCCATTATTTCTGAAGTTCTCTTCAGAGGCGAGATGCTCGCTGTTCTGAGACAGTTCGGCGATGCCTATGCGGTAATAGTTACGGCAATACTGACAGGACTGCTGACTCAGAACTTCTCTCTTATGCTGGGTTCAACTGTGATTGCCGCTGTTTCAGCTGTCGGCACTCTCAGAAGCGGAACGATTGCTACGGCTGTTCTGGCGAGAGTAGTGTATAAGGTATACCAGCTTGTTCTTACAATGATCGAGACCGGAGATTTCGAGGATACGGCACGAGTGCGTACGATTTATCTGGCGATAATGTTTGGCGTCGGATTTATCACCTTTGTCATTGTTTTTATTAACAAGCAGAGGCGTGAACGGACTATTTTTGCAAGCTACAATGCACACGTTTCGCTTAATAAGAAGCTGACGGGTACGGTGAAGGTTCTTCCGATGATGGCGGCAATTGCTGTATGTCTGCTTGCGGCTCTTCTGAGAGTTTTGTTTTAGGGTGTTGTGAAATTTTGCAAAAAAGACGTGTGTTTGGCTTAGTGTCAACACACCCTAGGTGAGATTATGGAGAAATATATGAAGCGAGCTCTTGAGCTTGCAGAAACAGCCTATGCTGCCGGAGAGGTTCCTGTCGGAGCTGTTGTCGTGAAAAACAGTACGGGGGAAATCGTCGGCGAGGGATATAATCTGCGTGAGGGAGCCAAAAATGCTCTTGCTCATGCGGAAATTATTGCGATCAATAATGCGTGCAGAAAGCTCGGCGGATGGAGACTGCCGGACTGCTCGATATATGTGACGCTCGAGCCGTGTCCAATGTGCTGCGGAGCTATCATAAATTCGAGGATTGATAACGTTATTTTCGGAGCGAGCGATTACAAAAGCGGTTCTGCGGTATCAGTGCAGAAAATGTTTGAGCTTCCGTATAACTGGAAGCCGAATGTGATCGCCGGAGTCATGGCTGAGGAATGTGCGGAGCTGCTTTCCCGCTTCTTCCGAGAGCTTCGTGAAAAAAGACGCTGATTTGATATTTTTAGTAACGGGCAGCTGTATGACGGCTGCTCGTTTTTGTGCAGTGACAGTACCTGCTGTCATCTGATTACAAAAAATAATCGTGAAAAAACAACGCAGAATCGAAGAAAACTCATGTTTTTCAAAAAAATCTGAAATTTTTTCAAAAAAATGCTTGACAAATCGGATCCGATCTGCTATAATAATAAAGCAGTCAGGTGAGACTGCTGAATAAACCGAATGCGAGTGTGCTGGAATAGGCAGACAGGCACGTTTGAGGGGCGTGTGTCAATCGACGTATGGGTTCAAGTCCCATTACTCGCACCAGAAAA
>JAFTPG010000024.1 GCA_017463375.1 Ruminococcus sp.
GATTCAGGCTGTCTGCGATAAAATCATCATCATCAACAAGGGTGTTGTTGCAGCAGACGGAACTGCCGACGAAATCGCAAGAAATATCACCGACGAGCATAAAATGACTATCCGTATCGAGGGTACTACAAAAACTGCTGCTGATAAGACCGAAATTACAGAGGCTCTCAGGGCAATTGACGGAGTTAAGTACGTCCGTGCCGATATGGAGCGTGAGCAGGGTATCTACGACTATGACGTGGAGTCAGAGGAAAAGACCGATGTCCGCCGTGCAATCAATAAGCTCTGCTGCGAAAAGGGCTGGAATATCCTTATGATGCAGCTGTCCGACCTCACTCTCGAGGATATCTTCCTCAAGATCACTATGGGCGACAGTGCAGCAGGTGCCGAGGATGAGCAGAAAAAACCGGCTCAGGAAGAAAGAGTCAGAATCAATCTCAACTTCGGAGACAATCAACCCGACGATGATGCCGACGACAGCAATAACGAGGCTTCGGAGACGGCTCCGGAAGCTGACGGAAACGGAGGTCAGGAATAATGGGTGCAATTTACAGACGTGAAATGAGTGCATTTTTTACATCAGGACTCGCATATGTATTTTTAGCTGTATACTTCCTTTTTTCGGGATATTTCTTCTATAACGGAACTCTCGTAATGGGTACGACGGATACATCTGCAATGTTTGCGAATCTCTTCAGCATTGTAATGTTCCTCATTCCGATTCTCACAATGAAGCTCCTCAGCGAGGAGAAGAAGCAGAAAACAGACCAGGGACTTCTTACAGCTCCCGTCGGACTGTGGTCGATAGTTCTCGGCAAGTACTTTGCAGCTCTCACACTTTTTGTTATCGCAGAGAGCGTTGTGTTCATCTATGCGCTTATTCTCAGCGGCTACGGAAACGTAGTATGGCCGACTCTGCTTGCAAACTATTTTGCAATGTTCCTCCTCGGAGCAGCATTTATCGCAGTAGGCGTATTCGTATCCTCACTTACAGAAAACCAGATGGCTTCGGCTGTAGCAAGCTTTGTAGCTCTCATGTTCCTGTATCTGCTTGATATCATCGCCGACAGCATTTCGATAGAATTCATCAGCAATATCTTCAGCTCGCTTTCATTCTATTCAAGATACGTTGAATTTACCATGGGTATCTTCAATCTTTCGAGCGTAGTATTCTATCTCAGCACAGTATTCCTCTTCAACTTCTTCACAGTAAGAGTTCTTGAGAAGAGACGCTGGGGTTAATTTGCGGAAAGGAGAATGTTCAGTATGAAGAATAATGAAAACATCGGGAAGAAGCCCAGAAACTTCAAAAAGTTCAAATACGGCTCAATGTCGGTAGTTGTAATTGCTCTTGTAATTGCAATTGTCGTTGTAATAAACATTATCGCAGGAATGCTCATGAAGCGTTATCCGCTGAAGCTCGACCTTACCGCAGACAAGAGATATGAGCTGTGCGATGAGACTATAAATGCTCTCAAGGAAATGGACAAGGATGTGGAAATTACCGTAACAACTACAGAGGATAACCTCGAGATGGTTGCAAGCTATTACGGAGTTCCCTATGATATGATTCCCGCGATCCTCGAGAACTATCAGGTTTATGCTCAGGCAGGAGAGGGAAATATCGACGTTCAGTATATCGACGTTACAAAGGATCCTGATGTTGTTGCAAAGTATAAGGAATACTACAACGGCGATATCGGAACAGGATATATCGTTGTATATTCAGGCGAGAGAGTAAAGCTCATTTCGCTCGGCGAGATGTTCTCATCCAGTTCATCAAGCAGCTACTACCAGACATCGGATGCCTCTATCAGCTTTGTCGGAGAAAGTGCTCTTACCTCCGCAATTATGTCTGTAACAGACGCTAATCCTGTAAATGCAGCATTTGCAACATATATGAATCAGGCTTATGTCTACGGAAACGACAGCAATACCTACTACTGCGTGGAGAGCTTCAAGAGCCTTCTTGCATCAGGCGGATATGACTGCACAGATATCGACGTTATGACAGATGATATCAGCGTTGACGAGTATGACCTTGTGGTTATCCCCGCACCGTCGCAGGACTTCGGCGAGGACGTTATCGCAAAGCTCGAGGACTTCCTCTACAATGACGGAAACTACGGAAAGCATGTAATCTACATCGCTAACGTTTATGCTACAGACCTCCCGAATATCGAGGAATTCCTTGCAAAGTGGAATATTCAGGTTGAGGACGCAGTTATTGTTGATGACGAAAATATGATGAATGCTTCACTCACTGCTCTCGGCGGTCAGGCATTCCCGTCGCCTATCGTTACGATCGCAGATACAGAGGCTGTGGGAACTCTCCCGAATGAGAATCTTCCCGTAGTAGCTCCGCTTTCAAGAGAGCTTACTATTCTCGACAAGAACAGCGACTATGTAACATCGGCAGTACTCACATCCGCTTCAACCTCCTACCTCACAGGTCTCGACGAGGATTCGCAGGTATCAGAGGAGAAGTTCTCAAGAAATATTGCCGTACTCTCAAAGAGAGAAAGAGCAGAGCAGTTCGACGTTTATACAAGCAGCGTGCTTGTGATCGGTTCGTCGTACATGACTGACTCTTTGATTCTCGACAATACAAATGCTTATAACAATGCAAATATGCTCCTCAATGCCGCAAATACCATGACAGGCAAGGAAAACAGCTTTGTAATTCCTCAGAAGGAGCTTCAGGAGCAGACTCTTGCTCTTACAGCTAATCAGGCTAAGAATATAAGAAATATCGTAATGTACGGTATTCCGCTCGTAGTTGTAGCTGTCGGAGTGGTTGTATTTATAAGGAGAAAGAACCGATGAAAAAAGCAGTTAAGGGAATTATCGGACTCAGTGCGGCGCTTGTCGTTCTCGGCGGAGGTCTTGCCGCTTTAAAGCTTACCGAGCCTGAAGAGAAAACGGATGAAAGTTCTGTTTCCTCTTCGGAAACAGAGGGCGCAGGAATTACTCTTGTTCAGGATACAGCGTCCTCTGACAATGCAGGTACTGTATCAAAGGTCATCGTAAAAAACAGAACCGACGAGCTTACTGTTACCGAGCTGACAGCTGCCACGGATTCGTATGCTGCAACGTATACGCTCGAGGGCTATGAAGATATTCCGCTTAATACATCCGTTGTAGGAACACTTGTAAACAACGCCAATGGTCTGGTTTCGGATTCAATCGTCATCGAGGACTGCACCGATACTGCAAAGTACGGCTTCGATGACCCGGAGGCTTCCGTAGAGGTAACATATGCTTCGGGAAGCTCGGTAAAATTCGTTATCGGAGACGCAGCTCCCGACGCTTCGTCAACCTATCTGATGATAGACGGTGATGATACCGTTTACACCGTTACAAGCTCAAAGATGGCGAACTACAGCAAGACTCTGTATGATTTTGTGTCCACGACAGTTCTTGAAGAGCCTGCCGAGGAGGATTATCCTATCGTAAACAGCCTCAGGATCCAGCGTGAGGACATCGACTATGATATTTTCCTCGAGTATGACGACAAAAGCGAGGATTCCGACTATACCGGAGGAACCTCGGCTACTCATGTAATGAGAGAGCCTACGTTCTCATATCTCTCGGTAGAGGACTCGACTCCTATTACAAACGGAATGTTCGGTCTTTCGGCTGAATCCGTATACAGTGTTCATCCGGACGAAGCGTCAATCGCCGGAGTGGGTCTGAGCGAGCCGTTCTGTACTGCGACAATGAGCTGCGATGACGGAAATGACTATGTGATCCTCATGAGCAAGCCCTATATCGACGAAAACGGCGAGGAAATGCACTATGCAATGCTTGAGGGCGGAAATGTGATTTATATCGTTTCTTCCGAGGACGCTCAGTGGGGAACAATAACTCCGATTGAGATATCTTCAAAGATACTCTTCGGCACATACGTCTGGAACATAAGCGATATGAAGGTCAGCGGAAGCGGTCTTGAGAATATCGAGTTCAAGGCGGTTCTCAAGGACGGTATAAGCGAGGACAGCACCAATCTTGCTGCCGAGGACTTCAATGTTACAAAGAACGGCGAGGTATTCGACGCAGAGCGTTACAGACAGTTCTACGCATTCCTTGTTCAGGCTTCGGCTGAGGAGTTCGCTCTTGACGCTGAGATTCCGGCAGGCGAGCCTATGGCTGCGGTCGAGTTTACGGATTCATATGTTAATGTAACTCAGAAGGTTGAGTTCTACGATTACTCGTCGCTCAGCTCGCTTATCGTGATCAACGGCGAGAGCAAGTATCTTTGCAGTAAATCGTATGTGGAGACCATTGTTGAAAATATCAAGAGAATAGATACAGGGGAGGACTATCTTACAACCTGGAGATAATTAATCAATACAATAAGGAGGATTTTAACATGAACGAAAAATTTTACACCTACAAGGGCTATCCGCTTGTCAGAAACGGCAAAACAATATACTACGGCTATATGTCGGATCCTTATGTGATCATGATGCAGGTTCTTTCGACAAAAAAAGACGGAGCAGAAGAAGTTTCCGACAAAATCAGAGTAGTGCTTATGTCAACGGATCCAAGCCTTAATCCTCTTGAAGCATGCAAGAAAAACGCAGACCGTGAGGGCGGACTCTATGAGGCTCTTGATACGGCTCTGGTCTGGCTTGAAAAGGCTCTGAAAAATTAATCGAAACGGGAGAAAATAATGAAAAAATTCTTGATAGCAGCCGCTGCGGCAGTATGTGTATGCTTCGCAGGCTGTGAGTCCCGCTCATCTGCATCACTGACATACAAGGTTGAAACAGGTGACAGCATTAAGGTTACTCTCGATACCAAGGATAATGATTATTCACTCAAGTCTGAGGACAATACGTTCATTGTAAAGGAAGAGGACGAGATCATTCTTCAGGGAATCTTCCTTACGATGGATTCATACTATGATTATGAAACTGTTATCTGGGAGACTGGTATTAATATTGACTCTGAGGATGACTATATCTTCTATCAGTATAACGGGGATGCAGGAATGGAAAGCAATTTCCTGATTCAGGTTCCGGACTCCGATACAGGAGTGATCATTGCAAGTCTCGAGGATGCCGACGACGCAATGGAAGCTTTTGAAAAGCTGAAATTTGAAAACGTAAAGGATTAATAACAAAACTGCCGCACTATTCATATAGTGCGGCAGTTTCAGTATGTAGAAAAAGGTGAAAATTGTAGGGGACGGCGTACCCGACATCCCATTAATTAATTTGCAGCGGGGCGTCGAGGACGCCGCCCCCTACATATTCAAGTCGTTTTGTGCAAATTTCAGTTTTTTGTTATAAGGCTGAACCGAAAACTTTGTATTTATGCAATCTCGTTCAGATAGAGCGATATCCTGTTCTCCAGCATATCTGCAGCTTCCTCAGGCGTTTTCTCGCCCTCTACTACAGCCTCGAACTCCTCACGGATAATATTTTCAAGCTGAGGGTCGAAGTAGGGGTCTATCTCCACGCTGCGGATGTAATCAGCAATATCCTGCTTTGTTTTTTCGTCGATCTGGGATACGATTTCGGTGCCATTCGTCTCCAGAGCAGCATTGATCGAAAAGTTCTCATAGGAAGAAGCCTCCATAGCCTCGTCGATAGCTGCGTCAATTACAGGGAGTCCCATTCCTGTCTGAGTATTCTTGACCTGCGAGCCTACGCTGAAATAGGTGCTGAGGAAATTCCATGCCTCCTCCTTGCAGTCGCTGTTATCAAGAATTCCATAAATCTCCATATAAGAGCTGTTCGTAACAGTTCCCACACCGTCAGTGCTTGGATGCCCCACAAAAGTAACGTCAGCACCGCCGAAGTTATAATAAACATTCTGTGCGGCAAACTGATTTATACCGTTCAGGTAGATTGGACATAGGAGCGCTCTGCCGTCCTTGAGGTTGGTGTCCTTGGCATTGAAATACTCATTTATCTCGGTATCGCTCATGGTGGAGAAATCTATACCCTCTTTGATATTTTCACGCTCGATGAATTCAAAGGCGTCGAGGAAAGCGCCATGAAAATCGCACGTTCCGTTTTCAAGGTCGATACACTCACGCATAATCTTCAGAAGCATGAAGTCGGGCAGATCATAAATAGTCTCCCATGTATCAAGGAAACTGATATCCTCCGGCATGGAATCGTAGTAGGCGATCATTTCATCGAGCGTCCAGTTTTCCATATCCTCGCCGACAAGCTCAGTCTTGGCAATGACGGTTTTGAGTTGAAATCCCGTACATATCAGCGGAAGCTCACCGTCACGCTCAAAGCCCTCGAGAACATTCGGCAGGAACTCATCCTTGGTCACGGTATCCTCGCTCATAAGCTGATAGAGGTCTGTGAAGTAGCCGTCATCGACAAGCGGCAGCATAGTGTCCATGTAGGCAATAATGAGATCGGGAACACCTCCGCTTACCATATCAAGATGGAGAGCCTCTCTGGCTTGTGTAAGAATTTCACTTACCTCAAAGGTTTCCTCAGCAATAAATTCCTCCCGTGCTTCATTGTAGTAGTCAATGAAGTTGACCGTATAGGGCTTGGAATCCAGAGTCCTGAGAGAAGCTTCAAAGTCGTTGGGCATCTGACAGAGACAGGCAATGTCGATTACAGGCTTGTTGTCGGGATCGTTGTCCGACTGTGAGACTTCCTGAGAGTCAGTGATGTCCTCGGGATTTTTCTCTCCGCAGGAAACAGCCGTTGCCACGAGCATTACCGAGATTGCGAGTGCAGTGATTTTTCTGATGGATCTTTTCATTTTTTGTCCTCCTTTTCGGCATAATTTGCCTTTTATATAACAGTGACTTTTAAAGGACAAAAAGACGAAGCTTTTATAAATATTTATCTTTTTACAAAATAAAAGCAATGGGGAGGTGTGCTCGCAGCCTGCTGGGGAAAACCTTTCTGAGGAAAGGTTCTTCCCCAGACCCCTTTCCAAAGACTTTTAACCAAAAATCCCAATCAGGGGCATGCCCCTGATTGGGATTTTTCATTGAAAGTTTTAGGGAGGGAGTTTGAGGGATGACCCTTTTTCAAAAGGGTCTCCCTCAATAAACTGCGAGCACACTTCCCAAATACTTTTATTCTGCAGAAATGATATAATAGTAAACAGGCTGACCGCCGTTGATGAGGGTGACTTCGATTTTATCGCTGAGCTTAGAGGAGATAAGCTCCTGCATGGACTCGGCGTTTTCCTCGGTAACATCAGCGCCGTAAATCAGCGTAATATAGCTGACATCGCCTTTAGAGAGCTTCTTGACGAGCTTCAGCGTAGCACGGTTGATATCCTTATCAGTGAATGAGAGTTTTCCGTTTTCGAGAGCAAGTATCTCGCCCTCCTTGATGGAGTGTCCCTCATATTCGGAGTCACGGGCAGCGAAAGTAACAAGTCCTGTAGAAACCATTTCGAACGCCTTGGTCATGGCAATTCTGTTTTCGGCAAGACTCATGCTCTCGTCGAAAGCAAGCATAGCAGAGATTCCCTGCGGAATAGTTCTTGTCTGGAGCACGCAGACATTGCGGTCGGTGAGCTTTACAGCCTGTTCCGCAGCCATAATGATATTCTTGTTGTTGGGAAGCACGAAAACGGTTCTTGCGGGAGTTGAATGAATCGCACGGAGGATATCCTCTGTAGAGGGATTCATAGTCTGACCGCCTCTTACAACGACGTCAGCACCGAGGTCAGTGAACATAGCTTCAAGGCCATGACCTGCGGCAACTGCAACGAAGCCGAATTCCTTTTCAGGCTCAACGGGAGTGAAGCCTGCCTCAGCCTCCTGAACCTCACGAACCTTGTTTTCATGCTGGATACGCATATTTTCGATTTTCGGCTTAGGGTCATTGATGAAGCAGCCAAACTCAAGAGCCTTCTGGAGCGCAAGTCCGGGAGTATCGGTATGAACGTGAACCTTGATGATTTTCTCGTCGTCCACGACAACAACGCAGTCGCCGATAGTTTCGAGATAAGCTCTGAGCTTGAACGGGTCGGGACAGCCTTCACATTTCTGCACGATAAATTCTGTGCAGTATGTAAAGTTGATTTCCTCATCGAACTCACTCACTGCTGTTTTAAAGGAATCCGAAGTAATTTCATCGGAAGCGGAATCAGCGGAAGGTACGGCAATTGCACCGCCCTTGAATACATCTCTCATAGCACGGAAAATGATAAGGAGTCCCATACCGCCTGCGTCAACAACGCCAGCCTTTTTGAGAACGGGAAGCATTTCGGGAGTCTGCTGGAGAACTCTGTCAGCCTCCTCGCAGACCTCGTGCCAGAGGATATTGGTGTCGTTAGTTTCGAGAGCGATCTCCTGAGCCTTTGCAGCCGCAGCCTTTGCAACAGTGAGAATAGTACCCTCAACAGGCTTCATAACAGCCTTGTAAGCGGCGTCCACGCCGAGCTCGAGAGCGTTTGCGAAGTCCTGACAGCCCGCAGCGGTAAGACCTGCAAGCCCCTTTGAGATTCCTCTGAAAAGGAGCGAAAGAATAACGCCCGAGTTGCCTCGTGCACCTCTGAGGAGAGCCGCAGCGGC
Organism: Ruminococcus sp.; assembly: GCA_017463375.1. Classification (GTDB taxonomy): domain Bacteria; phylum Bacillota; class Clostridia; order Oscillospirales; family Ruminococcaceae; genus Ruminococcus. The sequence continues at coordinate 8,519 of JAFTPG010000024.1, forward strand.
AGCTGATGAAACCTCAGCAACAGTAACGCTGTCATTCATGCGTTTCAGCTCGCCTATGGCGTTTCCGATAGTCATGGACATATTGGTTCCCGTATCGCCGTCGGGAACGGGATAGACGTTCAGCTCGTCAACCATGCGTTTTTTATTTGAAATAGTAATTCCAGCGGAAACTATAGCATCTCTTAATAATGAACCGGTTATCAAAAAAAATCCTCCAATACAAGTTTAATGAATCATTTCGTCAACAAAAACGTTGACCTGAGAAACAGCGGTACCGATAGCTTCTTCAACGGTAAAGCTGACTTTGTGGGTTATGCTTTTCACAGCAGCAGTAATATTTGTGCCGAAAGTAACTTTTATGTGGAGGTCGATAATCAGTCCGCCCTCCTTATTGGTGCGGATAAGAACACCATCATGCTTTTTGCAGATTATGCCTGCGGTAAGCGAAGCAACAGTATTATTAAAAGCTCCTGTGCTGTAAACGTCCGCAACGCCGAAGCATCCCGAGACGGTATGCTTTACAAGCTCTTTAAGATATTTTTCGGAGACCGTAATTTTGCCGATATGATTTTCGATAGAGACCATAAAGCTCACTCCCTGACAGTATTAATGCGGCATCGCCGTATTTATGTCTATTATACCACATTCATAACGTTTTTACAATACCTATATTTTGACAAGAATATGAAATACAATGTGAATTGTTGTTTAGCGATGTAGAGGAATGCACATTTTGACATCCTATATCGTAGGGGCGACCGCAAGGGTCGCCCCTACAATTCAATCACCAAATTCGGGCGGACGAGGGCGTCCGCCCCTACACATTTTCGATTCACGTTTTTGTAGGGGACGCCGCCTAACAGGCGCCCGTACCCTCTGTCACTTTGTGACATCTCCCTGCCCCGCAGGGAGTCACCCTCGGCGTCCCAAGAGGTTGCGATAAACAACAATTTCACAATTGAGAATGATTGGTTTGACAATTGAATATAGTGATGATATAATGGTATAATATAATAAAGGAAAGAGAAGCTAAAAGGGCTTTGAAGGAATCCGGAAGTAAAAACGAGACAAAATAGTCTTAATACGAAACAGGAGCTGCTTGAATTTTGAAAAATCTTCTATTTATCGGGGATGTTGTGGGAAAAGCGGGCTGTAATTTTCTTGCCCGAAATCTTCGCCGCATAAAGAATCAGTATAAAATTGATATAACAGTTGTAAATGCCGAGAATTCCGCTCAGGGCAACGGAATTACACGGGCTTCCGCAGAATCTGTAATAAATGCAGGAGCTGATATAATCACTACGGGAAACCATGCCTTCAAGCGCCGGGAAGCTCTCGATATATATGAGGAGGATTACATTATCCGTCCTGCTAATTATCCTCAGGGCGGCTGTCCGGGAAAGGGGATATGCATGCTGGATATGGGCTCGTATTCCGTTGCAGTGATCAATCTTTCGGGAACAGTTTATCTTGATCCTCTTGATAATCCGTTTACTGTCATAGACGAGATGCTGTGCAGCGTGGAAACTCCGAATATTTTCGTTGACTTCCATGCCGAGGCTACCTCTGAGAAAAAGGCGATGGGATATCATCTCGCAGGAAAGGTTTCAGGAGTGTTCGGAACTCACACCCATGTACAGACCGCTGATGAGTGCATTCTGAGCGGACATACGGCGTATATCACCGACGCAGGAATGACAGGACCTGAGAATTCCGTGCTTGGCGTTGAGATCCAGCCGGCTGTAGACCGACTTCGCTTCAGGATGCCAGTGAGATTCAAAGAGGCAGACGGAGACTGCTTTATGTGCGGAGTGGTTGTCGAATTTGACGAGAAAATGGGTAAAAGTAACAAAATTGAGCGCATAATTATAAGGTAATATACAAATTTTTCAATAACTACTTGCATTTTTGCTGATATTGATGTATAATTATGATTATATAAAAGCCATGCGGCGGTTTTGGCACTATACTCAATATTTTCTTATCAGGAGGCTATTTGCTATGGAAGTTTTAAAAGTATCATCACATTCATCACCTAATTCAGTTGCCGGAGCTATTGCCGGTGTAATCAGAGAGCAGAAAGCTGTTGAGGTTCAGGCTGTAGGTGCCGGTGCTTCAAATCAGGCTATCAAGGCTATTGCTATTGCAAGAGGATACCTTGCTCCTATCGGAGTTGACCTCATCTGTATTCCTGCATTCGCTAACATCCAGATCGACGGCGAGGAAAGAACTGCTATCAAGCTCATCTGTGAGCAGCGCTGACCGGCGTCCCGATCAGGGAAAAACAGGTTGAATAAATCAAAATCAGGGGCGGACTGTGTGTTCGCCCTGTTTTTATAGGAGCTGCAAAAATGAACAGAAAAAGTAAGGAAAACTATTATCTGGATCTGGCAGAGGTAGTATCGCAGAGATGCACCTGTCTGCGCAGACATTATGGTGCGATCATCGTCAAGAACGATGAGGTTATTTCGACGGGATACGTCGGTGCGCCCAGAGGAAGAAAAAACTGCTCGGATATAGGAAAATGCGTCAGAGAGCAGATGAATATTCCCAGAGGAGAGCGTTATGAGCTGTGCAGAAGCGTTCATGCAGAGGCAAATGCCATTATCAGCGCTTCACGCAGAGATATGCTCGGCAGTACGCTCTATCTTGCGGGGACAGAGGTTTCAACAGGAGAGTATGTTGCCAATGCTTCGTGCTGCTCGATGTGCAAGAGAATGGTAATTAATTCGGGCATAGAAAAAGTTGTTATCAGAATTGATAAGGAAAATTATAAAAGCATAAATGTATCTGACTGGATCGAGAATGATGAATCCCTTGAGGGTGCGTTCGGATATTGATGAATAATGAGGAGGACAGCCATGCCTGCAAATCTTTTCAGTGAAATTGAATATTTAAAGGGCGTGGGAAAGGCTCGCGGAGAGAAGTACCGCAAGCTGGGGATAACCTCGCCGTATGAGCTGATTTATCATATTCCGAGAGCTTATCTTGACTTCCGCTGTCATGTGCCCGTACAGCAGGCGGTTTTGAATGACTATAACGTCCTGAAGCTGACCATTTTCAGAAAGCTCCCCCCTCAGAGAGTAAAGGGCGGTCTTGTGATATGCAAGGCGGCGGCTACGGATGGAATAGATGACATACTCGTTGTCGTCTACAACAACGTTTACGGCTTCAACGCTCTCAAAGAGGGCGGAACCTACTATATGTACGGCAAGGTTACGGGTAATTTCCTGAGGAAGGAGATTACCTCGCCGGTGTACATAGGTGCGGAGGAAAAGGTTCTGATACAGCCGGTCTATCCGCTGACTCAGGGACTTTCAGTCAATATGGTTCGGCAAAACATTAAACAGGCGGTCGGGATCATGAAATCCGAGCCGTTTGAGACTCTACCGGCGGAGCTTCTGCGGAGATACGACCTCTGCACACTGATGTATGCGCTGGAGAATATCCACTTCCCCGAAAGCTCCGAAGCGGCGGAAACGGCTCGGCGCAGACTTGCATTTGACGAGCTTCTGAAGCTCCAGCTTGGAATGTCGATGATGAAAACCCGAAGCCGCAGAAGTACTGCTTACAAGATGGACAGCCGTATTTCCGTTGACGAGTTCAGGCAGGGTCTGCCGTTCGAGCTTACCGAGGCTCAGGACAGGGCAATCGGCGAGATCATCTCGGATCTGTGCAGAAATGTTCCGATGAACCGTCTCCTTCAGGGCGATGTCGGAAGCGGTAAAACTGCGGTTGCGGCGGCAGCTTGCTATTTCTGCGTAAAAAACGGAATGCAGGCGGCTCTGATGGCTCCGACGGAGATTCTTGCGTCTCAGCACTACAAAACGCTGTCGGAGTTCCTCGAACCGTTCGGAATCGAGGTCTGCCTGCTGACAGGCTCGCTGACTGCAAAGAAAAAAACGGCTCTGCGTGAGAAAATCTCGTCGGGAGAGGCTCAGGTCATCGTCGGAACTCACGCTATCATTCAGAAAGATGTTCAATACAAGTCGCTTGGACTGGTCATCACCGACGAACAGCACCGCTTCGGAGTGGCTCAGAGGGCGGCGCTTGCGGAAAAGGGCGGCTCTCCGCATAAGCTGGTAATGTCGGCGACTCCGATTCCGAGGACTCTTGCGCTGATTATTTACGGCGACCTTGATATATCGGCGATAAATCAGCTCCCCAAGGGCAGAAAGCCTGTTAAAACGTATGCGGTTACGGGAAAGCTGCGTCACAGAGCGTTCGGCTTCGTCCGTGACAGGCTCGATGAGGGGCGTCAGGCTTATGTGGTCTGCCCTGTAATTGAGGAAAGCGAAACCGATTTGCAGGACGTGAAAACCTACGCCGAAAATGCCGCAGAGGGCGATTTAAAGGGATATTCCCTCGCTCTCCTGCACGGAAAAATGAAAGCGGCTGAAAAGGATAAGGTAATGAAGCAGTTCCGTGACGGAGAGATTCAGGTTCTCATCTGCACGACGGTAGTCGAGGTCGGAGTGGATGTTCCGAATGCGGCGGTGATGGTCATTGAAAATGCCGAGAGATTCGGACTTTCTCAGCTTCATCAGCTCCGCGGACGAGTCGGCAGAGGCGAGTTTGAAAGCTCGTGCATTCTGATTACCGACAACACGGGCGAGGAGTGCCGCAGACGTATGAAAATCATGTCCTCGACAACGGACGGATTTAAAATCTCAGAGGAGGATCTGAAAATGAGAGGACCGGGCGACTTCTTCGGAAGCGCTCAGCATGGACTTCCGCCGCTGAAAATTGCCGATATAGCGTGCAATATGGAGCTTATGAGCATGGCTCAGGAGTGCGCCCGGGAGCTTCTGGAGAACGACCCTCAGCTCAGCCGACCGCAGAACAGAGCGCTGAAAATGGACACGCTCAGGCTGTTCAATAAGGAGATTATCGGGTAGGTCATTATCATAAATGTAGGGGCGGCTATCAGCCGCCCGTTTTTGGTCTTATCGCTCCTTTGCTCCACGGATAATACAGTTGCTGATACCAAATTCCAAAAATATATTTATCAGTTCATTGCGTGACCGATTGGACAGAGCCGCCATTTCGTCAAGCTGCTGGAGCGTTGTGATTTTGGTTCTGATTGTAAGCGTTCTGTATTTCTCTTCTTTAGATTTAGCAGTAATTTCAAGTTTTTTCATTTTTACACCTCACATAAATATATATTATCAGTTCTCCTGAAAAAGGTATAGACGTTTACATCAGATACTTAAACATTAGGAAAGGCGACTCAACGGGTTCGCCGATGGATATTCAAAAGCCGACAAGCGGGGGTATGGGGCGAGGGGAAAGAGAGTCCAGAGAGAAAACCGCTCGGGGAAAGGGGGAGAATGTCGGCTTTTGTTCCAGTTTTGTTTTCTCCCCCTTTTCCGGGAGGTTTTCTCTTTGGAATAGTTGATTTTTAAGAAATTTCAAAGAAATTTCGCCGACTTTTCCCCTGTATTACGTTGTTTCTGAAATTTCTTCAAAAAAATCTGAAAAAATTTCAAAAAAGGGGTTGACAAATCCGGAAAAGGGTGATATAATAATTATCGTCGTCAGGAACGACACCGAAAAGTGGGAGCTTAGCTCAGCTGGGAGAGCATCTGCCTTACAAGCAGAGGGTCACAGGTTCGAGCCCTGTAGTTCCCACCACTTGGCCCGGTAGTTCAGTTGGTTAGAACGCTAGCCTGTCACGCTAGAGGTCGTGAGTTCGAGCCTCATCCGGGTCGCCAATTTGCCTCTGTAGCTCAGTCGGTAGAGCAGGGGACTGAAAATCCCCGTGTCGTTGGTTCGATTCCGACCGGAGGCACCATAAAGAGTGTGAATATGCTTCACATTCTTTATCGAATGCGGATTTAGCTCATCTGGTAGAGCGCCACCTTGCCAAGGTGGAGGTAGCGAGTTCGAGCCTCGTAATCCGCTCCATAGTACTGGGGAAATATCCTTGGTATTGACGAATCCCGAAGCAATTGTTTCGGGATTTTTTCTTATATTCAAATATTATTAAAATATATATAAATATCAGATTCGGGGGATCGGAATGGAAAAGGAAATGCGCTACGCCGTGCTCATTGACGCGGATAACGTTGCTGCGAAATATACCAGAAATATACTCGACGAGGTCTCAAACTATGGAATTGTCACCTATAAGCGTGTTTACAGCGACTGGACAAGACCCAATGTTCTCAGCTGGAAAAGCAAGGCTCTGGAGAATGCGGTAACTCCGATTCAGCAGTACAGCTATACCTCAGGCAAAAATGCGACCGATTCGGCGATGATCATTGATGCAATGGATATCCTTTATTCACATAATGTGGACGGCTTCTGCATAGTATCGAGTGACAGCGATTTTACCCGTCTTGCGATCCGTCTGCGTGAATCAGGAATGCATGTCATCGGCATGGGCGAGAGAAAGACTCCCAAGCCGTTCAGTACGGCGTGCAATGTGTTCAAGTACCTCGAGATTCTCGCCGATGAGGAGGTTCAAAGCTCCGGAGAGACTGAAAAGGTCGAGCTGAAAACGCTCGAGGAGGCTATAATCCGTATCATTTCGGAGAATGCCAATGTTCAGGAGGAGATAAATATCGGCGAGCTGGGAAGCAGACTGCTCAACCGTCATCCTGATTTCGACGTGCGAAATTATGGATATTCCAAGCTTTCGCAGTTCCTCAAGGACTTTGATTCCCTTACGCTGAGACAGGTCGGAAGCAGTATTTTTGTTTCGCACAAGTCGGACAAGACGGATTTGCAGAAAATTGAGACTGCTCTTGCTGCGATCGTCAGAACGAACGGAAACAAGGGGTACAATCTCGGCGAGCTGAAAAAGCAGCTTTGCACTAAGATTCCTGATTTTAACGTTCAGAGCTATGGATATTCAAAGTTCAGCCGCTTTGTGGATAATCTTCCGGGGTTTAAAATCAAGAACAACACAGTCATGATTACCGAAAATTAAGGTGGGGTTACAATGCTGAGAAAAATTGCTTTACTTATCGGAGCGGTGTTCTGTACGGCATTATCGGGGTGTGCGGAAAAGCTTGAGGAGCTTGCCGGCAGTCGCCCTGAGGCGGAGTTTCTCCCGGCGGAAGAGTCGGCGCAGCGTCCTTTCTATGAACAGCTCAGCGAGAAGGAAAAGGCGGTTTATACGGCTCTGTATAACGGGATTGCGGCTGGCGAGGAGAAGATTCCGCTTCCTTATAAGGTTGACGAGGAAACTTATGCCAAGCTTTATCATCTGCTCGAAAAGCAGGAATCGGCGCTCTTTTATATAGATTCGGTTTACTATACGGCTCCCGAGATTGAGGAAGCGCAAATCGAATACCGCAGCGTTGATGATAAGGATGAAATGACAGCGGCTCTTGAAGCGAAGAAGGGTGAAATTTTGTCGGAGATTTCCGTCTCGGCGGATGACTTTGAAAAGGCGTTGTATATTCACGACTATCTTGTGCAGAATTGCCGGTATGAGCTGGACGGCAGCGAGTATAATGCAACGTCTTACGGCTGCCTTGTCAACGGAACGGCACATTGCGAGGGCTATGCGAAGGCGTTCGACTATCTGGCTAAGGGTGCAGGGCTGAGGAGCATTATTGTCACGGGAATCAGTAACGAGGGGATAAATCATGCATGGAATCAGGTGGAGATCGGCGGAGTGTGGTATAATCTCGACGTGACGTGGGATGATACCGATAAGGACGAAGCACCTCGTCATGTTTTCTTTCTGTGCGAGGATGAGAACTTTGTAAAGACTCATACCGAGGACGGAGGTTGGTTTGAAGCCTTTGACTGCGATGAAAATAAGGATACATACTATATAAGACAGGACCTGATGATTGAAAATTTTGACGATGCGGAGCGGATCGTGCGAAGAGAACTGGAGGCTGAGAAGGAGGCATTGGAGCTGAAGTTCTCGGATTCTGCGGTTTATGACGATTTCCTGCAAACTTATCTGGAAGAACAGGAGATTTTTTCATTAATCGAGGAGAGTGGATGGGAGATTCCTGAAACGGGGATGACGATAACTCTGACCGAGCATGAGACTGAAAACTGCATGGAAATTAGTCTGAAATAGTCCTTTTAAGCACAATACCCAAAAAACCGCAAATTTTTTGTAGAATAATCGACTTGACAAAAAGGTCAGGAGGTGCTATAATAAAAAAGCTGTCGAGGACAAGCGATGAAGAGAATAAGGGAAGAATTCTTTAAGGAAGAAGGATTTGGCTTTGGGAAAAGCGGGTTGATATAAAATCCTTTGGGAAGAGGAAAAAACTTTCTGAAAAAACTTCAAAAAAGAGCTTGACAAATCCTTGGAAGTATGATATAATATAAAAGTTGCGTGTCAAAAAAAGAAACGCAGCGAACATTCTGAAAAAGATTTTGAAAAAACTTGAAAAAGTACTTGACAAATCGA
>JAFTPG010000025.1 GCA_017463375.1 Ruminococcus sp.
GAAATTAAAAACTAAAAAGTTTTAGGAAAGGAGTTTGAGGATGACTCCCCACAGTGTGGGGAGATGTCAGCGAAGCTGACAGAGGGGACAGGCGACGGTTAGGAGAACCCTTTTTCAAAAGGGTTTTCCTCAATATTACACTTATATACTTCTGTACGAGCAGTTGCCTTACGGCTGCCCGAATTTTTATAACATACCCGACTGCTGAATGAACATGAGAATAAACATCACACAGAAGTAAACCGCAGCCGCAAGTGCAAACTGAATAAGTCCGATTAAAATGATATTTATCGGCTGGACTCCGCCCTTGGAACGAAGCTTTGCAGGACTTACAGGGCCTCCGTAGAATTTTTTGAGCTTGCTTACTGATTTCAGCGAGAATCTGTAATACAGCCAGTTCGCAAACAGGCAGGTACAGATTTTCAGTACCCAGTCAGCAAAACTGCATATCTCAGTAAGAGCCATAACTATGCCCTTGTTGTCGTAAATGAAATTGCTGATCTCGTCCATAAACGGAAGTCCCGTTCCCTGCTCGGCAATAGTGTAGAGAAGCGACGGAACGTTCAGCATTGTTGTGATCAGCGCAGTCAGTACTGCCCAAAGCCACATTTTTCTGTTGGCAAAGTAGAACGCCGGAAATACCAGACATATAAAGTTAAGCGAGATCTTTGATCCAAGCTCCTTCATTTTCTTGAAAAGAGGAATGTAGTAGAAGGTGTTGGAGTTTACAAAATTTGAGACCTCCTTCAAAGTGGCGTCCTCGCTGAGCTTCTCTTCGGGATTGAAGCCAAGATACTTGTTAGTGATGTCGATTCCGTCGAAAACAAAAACGTTCTGAGGAATATCGTTCTCCTGACTGCTCTGACTTGCCGGATTCTCCGGAAAAGGCATTCCGCAGCGCAGACAGCACTGAGCGTCGTGCCCGTTCGCAGTATGACATCTGGGACAGATTCTCTCTGCCGGATTTTCACTTGCGGCAAGTGCAGCCTCAGCAGCTTTGCGGGCTGCATTTCTCTGCCAGCTTCCGCCGCTTTCATGCAGCTGATGATTCACGCATTCGCCGGCTTCTTTATAGCAATCTCTGTGATAAGGCGTACCGCAGTCGGGACAAACAACAACATCGTCGCTTTCCTCAAAGGTTCTGCCGCAGCCGAAACATTCTTCACCGATAAAGTTCATTCTTTTCCTCCGATTTAAATTAATTACTTCTATTATAACACCTTTTCAGACATAAAATCAAGTCTTTTCCGTGATGATTGCGTGAAACATATCAAAAGATAGATTGTTGTTTAGTGCAGCCTCTCGGCACGCCGAGGGTGACTCCCTGCGGGCAGGGAGATGTCACAAAGTGACAGAGGGTACGGGCGCCTGTTAGGCGGCGTCCCCTACAAAAAACGTGAATTGAAAATGTGTAGGGGCGACCCTTTCCGCAAAAGAGCAAAATCATAGATTTTGTTTTTTGCGGAAAGGGTCGCCCCTACACGTTGTTAATTCATATTTGTAGAGTCTGCCCCTCCCCATCGAGGAGGGCATTAAAGATTTCCCATATTCATGAATTTCGATGGGTGGGGGAATTGCCTGCGGGGGCTCCCCACTAAACAACAATTTATTGAAATCGTGCAGTATTTATGGTATACTATAGATACAACTCAAATTGAAAGGATTGTTTGCAATGAAGACAGCACTAATTCTTGAAGGCGGCGCAATGAGAGGTATTTACACCTCGGGCGTTCTTGATGTTTTTCTTGATCACGGAATCAGATTTGACGGAGTTATAGGCGTTTCTGCCGGAGCTATTCACGGAGCGACGTATGTTGCTGAGCAGAACCGCAGAAATATCCGCTATTATAAGAGATACCGTTCTGATAAGCATTTCATGAGCCTCTACTCGCTCATTACTACAGGAGATATCGTGGGAAAGGATTTCTGTTACCGTGATATTCCCGATAATCTTGATCCTTTTGACTACGAAACATTCAAAAATTCCGATACCGATTTCTACGCTGTTGTAACCGACCTTGAAACGGGAAAGCCTGCGTATGCGCTCATTAAGGATCTCAAAGCACAGATGGAATATCTGCGTGCTTCTGCTTCTATGCCTCTTGTTTCCAGAATCGTTGAAATCGGCGGAAGAAAGCTCCTCGACGGCGGAGTTTCCGACAGCATACCGGTTCGTGCGGCTCAGAAGCTCGGATACGACAAAATCGTTGTTGTTCAGACTCAGGATGAAAGCTATGTTAAATCTCCTGAGGGAAGCCTTATTTCTGACGCCATGTACAGGGAATATCCCAACTTCGTGCGTACTATCAGAAACCGCCACAATATGTATAATTCTCAAAAGAAGCTCGTTTCCGAGCTTGAGCAGTCGGGAGAAATTTTTGCGATCCGTCCTTCATACAAGACTGATATCGGACGTATGGAAAAGGATATCTGGAAGATCGAGGAAATGTACCAGCTCGGAAGATACGACGCTGAAAGCTGTATTGACGATATGATCAAATATCTGGAGGATTAATTATGAAAATAAATTTTACCGGACTGAAAACAACATTTCTGTCTGCTGTTATTACCGTTTCCGCTGCCTGTGCGTCCGGAATACCGGTCTCAGCTGATGTTGCCGCAAATCCTGTTATCAGCCGCAGCTGCCCTGCATATTCGGCATCGGCTCAGTATTCAGCAGCCTCTGCAAACGATGCGTTTTATTACTCCTTCTGGTACGGCTCTGCTCCCGATTACCTCGCATACGACCTTTCGGCTGTTCCCGAAGAGCAGCGTCAGACCGTCCTTGCCGTATGGTACAACGCTACCGGAAATTACGATTATACTGTCGGTCAGTACGGAAATTCAAGCAATGCTATGCCCAGTGACTACACCATTGAGGTAAATGCCGCTGAGGGCGGAACCTATCCCGAGGACGGCTGGGTCACGGCTGTGACTGTTGAGGACAATACGCTTCACTCCCGTCAGCACGTTGTGGAAATGACAGGCTATAACTGGATAAGAATCATGATCACAGGCAACGACGGCAAAGAGGGCGGTACCTCATCAATCAATTTCGATATCCATAATGTCTCGGACGGAGTTTCCGACAGCTGGATCTTTTTCGGCGACTCTATTACAGCAGGCGGTATGATGAACTGCTACGGAACAGGCTTTGCCGAGCTTGTGAATCAGATTGACAGCAGCTACTTCCCCGCTCAGGAAAACGGCGGTATCGGAGGTATTTTAAGTACCGACGGAGCTGCAAATATCGACCGCTGGCTTGAAACCTTCCCAGGAAAATACGTCAGCATCGCCTATGGAACCAACGACTCATGGGGAAATCAGACAGGTGCTCAGAAATATTACGAAAACACCGCTTACATGATTGAAGCTGTTATCGAAGCAGGAAAAATTCCTGTTGTTCCTAAGATTCCCTATGCATCGGAAACAGGCGTCAATACTTATCTCGATGAATACAACGCTATGATCGATAAAATTTATGAGGACTATCCTCAGGTTGTAAAGGGTCCCGACTTTGACGCGCTTTTCAGGGAAAATCCCGACTATCTCAGCGGCGACGGAGTTCATCCCAACGAGCAGGGCTATGCCGCTATGCGCCAGCTCTGGGCGGAGACTATGTACACCAATGTTTATACTGCTTCCGATGAGCCTTCCTCGGAAACGACCGGCGGTGAAAGCATCATTTATGGCGACGCCGATCTCAGCGGAGAACTCGGAATCGCCGACGCTGTGAGAATTATGAGCTATGTTACAGACAATGCTGCGTATTCAATGACTGAAAGCGAAATAAATTGCGCCGATGTTTATCAGCGCGGTGACGGTATCAGCAATCTTGATGCTCTTGCCGTCCAGAAAAGGCTTGCTCAGCTCCTTACGGAGCTTCCGGAATCATATTTTTAAGGTAAATTTTTAGGGGAGTACATTTGCGTACTCCCCTATTGCTGTATTAATTCAAGTTTTTGATCAGTTTGCGCCATTCATGATTCCCTGAAGAAGCGTGTTGTTCCATGTAAGAGTCTCTCTGTCGAAGATACCGAAGCTCGACTCACCCGATTCAACATTGTTGTCCCAGACAAAGCACTTAATGCCATAGCTCTTGGCAGCAGATACATAGTACTCAAAATAAGGAGCACGGATACTGCTGTCGTTGTCAGAAACTGCTCCGAATTCAGTAAGAAGAACAGGAGTTCCCTTATCAATAAAGGTTGATTTGAGCTTGCTGAAATTTGCGTCGAGGTCTGACTGACTCCACTGTGATGTCTCGCCGTTAGCAAAGCTCCACGGAGCGTATGCATGGATTGAAACGATGATATTCTTGTCGTTGGGAACGACTACATCATTGATGGCAGAATCCTCGATAGAAGCCGCATAGGAGGTGATGATGAGAGTTCTCTCAGCATTGTTTCCGCCGGAGCTTCTTACAGTATTAACGAAATCCTGTTCATACTTGTTGATAACGGCACGCTCCTCGGGAGTACCGCCCATCCATTCGTTGGAGCTTCCGATAGTTCTCGGCTCGTTCATGCCCTCAAAGAGGAGACGGTCGCCATAGTCCTTGAATCTCTCGGAAATCTGAGTCCAGATAGCACAGAGCTTTGCACTGTCTGCGGCATATTCGCCCTCGTTGGGAGTAAACCACACATAGTCGTCGTGGTGCATATTGAGGATAACGAACATATCCTGATCATAGGCATAGTCCACTACCTCCTGAACACGGTTCATCCATGCTGAATCAATGGTATTACCGTTCATGTGCTCTCCCCACGTTACAGGAATACGGATCGCATTGAAGCCTGCGCTCTTGACGGAATCAATCATTGCCTGAGTAGTTTTAGGATTTCCCCATGCGGTTTCGCCGTCGCTGGTGTAGTCGGAATAATCGTAGCACTCGAGAGTGTTTCCGAGATTCCAGCCGACCTTGATAGCGGAAACAAGTTCGGAAGCGCTTCTGAAGCTTCCGTCAGCGGAGGAATTGCTTGGCTGAGATGTATCGGCAGGCATAGTAACCTTTTCAGCCTTATCGGAGTCATTGCCGGAGGTGCTTGATGTACCTGTGGTACCGCCTGCATAGCTGTATTTCACAGAAACCGAGTCGAGAGTAAGCGTAGGCTGATCGCTCCACCAGTAGCCGAGGAGGATATCTCCGTCGCTGCCTGCATAGCTCTTAACGTTTTCGGGAACAAACCATGTAAGCGAGAGTGAGGAGCTGTCGGTGAAAACGGCGGAGTCAGGAGACATGTAGTAATTCTCGCCGAGACTGTAGCCGAAAGCTCCTGTAAACTTGCCGAACGAGCCTGTTGTGCTGACGTTGAAGGTAACAGCCTGAGGAACATTTCCCTCGGGAACGAGGTCAGCGGCAGGAATCTCGATAATATTGTCGGTGTCATTGAAGCCGACGGACTGCTTTACGTCGAGGCTTGCAGTTCCGTCAACGGGAATTTCTTTTGTGCTTGTATAGGTGCAGATGACCTCGGCAACACGGATGCTTGTGGTGCCGCCCCACCAGTAGCCGAAGAGAACCTCTCCGCCTGCGCTGATGTAGTCACGGATCTCAGCAGGAACCTGCCAGGTGATTTCGCCGTAAGCGCCCTCGGTCTGAGCTGAGAAGTCAGCCGACTGGTACCAGCCCTCATCTGTAGCAGAGGGGCAGTTCTCTGTAACTGAGATACCGCAGCCGCCCTTGAAGGTACCGATATTTCCGCCGTTGTCGGAATAGATAACAAAGGTGAATGAGGAGATATCGTCGCCGTCGGAGATGAACTCGCTCAGCGGAATTGAAACGGTATTGCTGCCGTCCTCACGGAGGATAGTCTTATCGAGTGTGATCTGCGTACCGACAGAAGCTGTAACGGTCTCCACGGGACTGATGTGGACTGTAGTCGGTTCGGGAGTGGGAGCTTCTGTTTCGGGCTCTGTAGAAGCTTCTGCTGTCTCGTCCTCGGGAGCGTCCGTCTCAGAAACCGAAGCTTCGCTTGATGAGCTTTCCTTGCTGTCGCTGTCATTGCTGCAGCCTGCAAACGAAAGAGCCATTGCGGCAGCCATAAGAAAAGCGGAAATTCTTTTTTTCATTATTCGGAAATCCTTTCTTTCATATAATTTAGGGCAAAATTGTACAATATTGCCATAGAATAGTATAACATTATTTTCCTTTGATTTCAATGCAAAAAAGCTCCTAACATATATGACTAAATTACGAATATTTGCATATATGTGCCAAAAAATCGCTGTTTCATGCGCTTGCAATTGGGAGGTAAATGAGTTATAATTACAGTTGGCAATATGTGAGAGATATTTTATACCGAGCGCATACACTGCTGAAAACGTTCCACCGGAACGTTTTCAGGATATATTTTATCTGAAAGGCATACAGGAGGGGCGGTCTTGTTCGCCCCTCCTCGAAATGCTGCCGCATTTCTCACCACCCTCTCCGTGCGCCGGAGCGTGGCGCAGGAGAGTTTCGCTCTCTGCGGAGAGCGACGAGGAGCGCTGCCCCTCGACCCCGCCAGCATTTTCTGAAGAAATTGCTGGACCAAAAAGACTTTAAATCAAAAGAAAGGAACACAGAATAAATGAATAAAAAAGAAACAGCAGAAATCAAAAAGAATTTTTCCGACAAAAGCGGATTTTTCATCATGGAAAAGATCCTGACAGCATTTGTGGACGCTGACAAGAATCTGCGCTATCACAACATAAACTCCTGTCTGACCATGCCTGTCGAGGAGCACGAGGTCTATGACGAGACTCTGAAAAAGGTTCTGAATACGAATGTCGGAAAATCGTTCATCGAGTACGAGTTCCCGAACGAAGCCTACGAAGAGGGCAAGGCTCAGGATATCCTGTACAAGCTCCTGAAATCCGAGCTGAAGGACGAGGAGGCTGCCGAGAACTTCCTGCACCATATTGCGAATAATATTACATACGCAGGTCCGTTTGCGGTTATCACAGCATACTGCTGCTACACCATCCGCGCCAAGGACAAAATGGACGAGTACTCCGAGGCTGAGGACGAGGTTTACCGTTATATCCTCACAGCTATTTGTCCCGTTAATACTGGCTCTGACGGATTTGTTTTCGATTCCTTCAATAATGAGATCACAAAGAAGCTCAATACCGAGCTTATCATCAGCAAGGCTCCGTCGGACGGCTTCCTCTATCCCGTATTCAGCAACAGAAGCTCCGATGTCAACCATGTCATGTATTACACAAAATCCGCAAGCAAGCCGAATATTTCGATTGTCGAGGATGTTCTCGGCTGTACGTTTGTTATGTCTGCGGAAAACGAGAAAGCAAGCTTCCAGAGTATTCTCAAGGGAGTTGTCGGCGACGATCTCGACTATATGCTTATAAAGACAGTCAATGAGAAGATTCAGGAGGTTGTTGAAGAAAATAAGAACGATACCGACAAAACCGTTATTGATAACACAAAGCTCAAAACCATTCTCAGTGAATCGGGCGTTCCCGAGGAGCGCCTTGAAATGCTCGAGCCTGTATATGAGAAAACCTGCGGAACAGCATCTCTTACAGCGTCAAATCTCGTGGAGACCAAAACAGTTCTGACATCTCCGGGAATCACCGTAAATATCAAGCCCTCTGCGGCAGACAAAGTTAGAACAAGCGTTGTTGACGGCAGACGCTGCCTGCTTATTGATATCGACGACCCCACCATTGAAATCAATGGTCTGCCCGTAACTCTGAACTGATATGAATAAGATATTGAAATCATTTTCCGA
>JAFTPG010000088.1 GCA_017463375.1 Ruminococcus sp.
GTTGTCTCGGAGAGACTGACGTCAGGAGTTAAAACTTCATCTTCCTTATTATACAAAGAGTTCAGCATCCTGTTTCCGTTAGGATCACCGTTATAGCTTTTGGTTGCGTAATAAGCTCTCATCCAGACCCTGTTTTCGTTCTCAGGACAAACTATTACAACCCTTTCCTGCTCCCACAGGTTCTTCTTTCCGTAAGATATGTGTTTCATAACTGCCCTGCGTCCGCAGTTGGGGCATTCTACTGCGTCATTATGTTTCGGAGAACCCTCAAAGCTGTGAATATATGTCTGATTGCAGCCAGTACAGGTACAGCGGTATACCTTTCCGGTATACGGTACCCCTGCTACATTCAGAAGCCTGCGCCTTTCTTTTTTATAGAATATGTAAGTGACAAAGCAGTCGTTTATTTCCTGAAGCTGTTCCGGTGTCAGCTCCGGCAGTCCTTTAAATTCTTCTGTCATGACGCTCACCTCAAAAATTCAAAAGGTCGTCGAGTGATACGCTCAGGCTCTCAGGTTTGTGCTTGGTCATTGTGATAGGCGGAGCCGCTGTCTCAGCCGCGCTCTCTGCGGCTTCACCGACGAGGTTTATTGTCATGTGAAAGCGAACTGTTGCTCCCGGAAAGTAGAAATTTGCTGCCCTTTTGTAAACCTCAAGATCTGAGCAGCTTCCCTTGATACCTTCAGTGATCTTATCAAGGCAATCCTGAAAGCTCGTCCCTTTTTCTTCAATCGCCTGCTCGAATTCAGGTTCCTGATCGCAGAAGAGTGTAAGTGCTTTTGCTGTCTCTGCTGCTATTGCCTGCTGATACCTTCCTTTTACTCCTTTGGTTTTAAAATACTTTTCCTTATCCATATGTTTTCCTTTCTTTTAGTTAAGTATCACTATTACTTTCATTCCAATCTATAGCTTGTCCGCACTTCGGGCAAAAATTATCAGCATTCCTCACCTCTCTCGATTTTGCGGTCGAGAACGATACACATCGCCATTGCTATGGCTTTATCCTCAGCCGCTTTTCCTCCTCCTGAGAGACTGTCTGCTCGGGAATTCCAGATTTCAAGCTCACGGCGAAGTGTCTTTTCATCTGCTTTTTTCTTGATGTACTGTATCAGCGTTTCGGCCGCTCCCACATATCCGCCGCAGAACAGTGCCAGCGGCGGAATGAGCAGTAATGCCGTCAATATTTCCATTTATTAATTCTCCTTTTCTTCAAATATCGGATGTACATCTTCTCCAAGCACTGTAACTGTGGAATATCCGCACTTATCAAGAAGTTCCACTATACACGGAAAGCGCTTGCCTATCCGCTTGAATCCCAGAAGTATAATCTCGGGATATATCGTTCCGTTATACATCACAGGCGAACGGGAAACAAAAGCTTTTTTAACTCCTCAAATTCCATTGCCTTTTTCCCTTTCGCCCGTGTAGATATTGAACCCGTACTTTTCTAAGATAGGCGTGAATTCCTTGCGGAGTGAAGCTGTCACCCTGTCTGTCCATCGGGCGAATGCTTCGACAGGATTTTGCGTCTTGTATGTCTCATCTGGGATTATACACCCCGCCGGATCCGTATGGATACCTGAGAGCACCTCACTTTCGCCTGTTATTGGATTGAAGATAAACGCTGTATCTTTGATAATTTTTTTCATACTTTCAGTTCGTCCTCTTTTCGTCCTCTTGTTTATCATCTTGTTTCGTGCAGTTGAATGCACAAAGCTATACTATCACTTTCATGCTCTTTACTTTTGTCCGATCCATTTTCGGATACGCAAACTCTATGAGAGCTTCGCATATATCCTCCTTAAGCTTTTGCTCCTCTTCGGGCGTATGCTTCGGTATGCGGCATATAACAGTCGCTCCACCATATGTACGCATTGTTGTTATTGTATGTGTTTCTGTCTCCTCGGTGCTGAGTATTGTGTACATCCCAGCTTTTTCATAAGGAGTCAGTTCCCTCTCCGGCTCCTTTTTCTGCTTCTTTTTCTTTTTCTTTTTTGACATAATACCAGCTCCTTTCTCTTAATTCTATGCGGGGTGGGTTGTACTAGTTGCGTTATGCAGGCTTCTGTATCTCAGCATACCGCTGTCCCTCCGCTATTCCCTCTATTCTGGAAATAGCACAAAGACGGTTTACTTCATTGAGAGAACGGAAGCACTTCAAGAGAATAGCTTCCTCCTCGTTTGCCGCAAGAACGCCTGCTCCGAGCAGAGCTGCAATAGCCTCCTGAACCCCAGCATTTGTACTTGTGGGATTCTGTTTGTTTTTGTTCATGTTAGCACCTCCGTTTTTTATATTGGTGACTCCGTCCGTTTAAGTTTTCCGCTGCGGTTTACTTCCCGTTTCGGTTCTCTCCTGCGGTACGGAGTCATGGGATAGGACTGATAGGCTCAGTCCTTCAGAAGCCTTGTTCCCTGCTCCTCTGTGTGGTATAATAGTGTTGGTGTTTTTCGGTAAGGCACATTACCGTCAGACTGCCTACCACTCAGAGAAGGAGGTGGACGCTTTCTTCTTTTTCTTTGATTTTACAATTTCCGAGCTTGAAGAACTAGCCGAGAAATTGCGTGAAGTCTCTGCGAAGATCCCAACAAAAGCAGAGATAAAAGAATTGGTTGTTCGTACTGCCAAAGGTGAATAACTGATTCTTTATGAGAGAGCTGTTTGTGCCGACAGCTCTTGATTTTACTTATCGGCTGAGTTGCTGCAATCAGGGTTACAAGCTCCAAATAAAACTATCCTACCATACTGCTCATCACTTCAAGATACTGCTCGGCTGTTGTATCGATATGCCTGAGCAGTATTTTTTTCATCAGTTTCGCCGCTGCTTTGAAATCTTCCTCTGCGTTATCGTCTGGTACTGCTATCGTTGCTTCATCGAGTACCTCATCAATCTTGCTGGTGACCTGACGGCAAACTGCTCTCAGAAATCTTGCTTGTAAGTGTTCTCTCAAACTTTCCGCCTCCTTTATTTGAATTTTCTGATTACCCTAAGCCGTTCCTCAACTGCGTTATCTATGTGCACTGTCAGCATTTCTTTCATCGCTGCGATTGAGCGTTTGAACTCCTCTTCGGGAACTTCGCTCTTGCTCATCAGGTCAATTGCTGCTCCGTGAATGGTTTCTGCCGCTGCTCCGAGAACAAAAGTTGTTGCGGGGAGTATGATGTGTTTTTTTAAGTATTCAGACATTGGGTTTGCCACCTTTCAAAAGCTATTTTTCTGCGATAAGCTTTCCATCAAGATCCCAGTACTGAACAACCTCTCTCACTGGATCATTTTCTGTTCCTGTGCCGACGATGGTTCTCGTTTTGATTACCTGCACAACTTCTGCTTGTTTGCAGCCGGAATTATTCGATTTGCTCATTGTCTTTTCCTCCTTTTATTTACTTGGGTAACAGTTGACTTTTAACATTGAATTATATAGTTGGAAATTTTCTTGCGTCTCTTCCTTACTTGTGGTATAATGCGGATGAGAGGAGGTGGGAATATGGATATCGAGAAGAAAGCACATGATTTAGCGATTTTTACGCTAAAAACGCTTATCGAAGAAAAGAGATACGATATAGACATGAAATCGTCAGTTCCGGAAATCGTAAATGAAGTTTATTTCGAATATAGCAGAATTTACGATTCCTTTATAAAGGAACTGGAGAACTCAGGGGGTTAAAACTTTATTTCATATCTTCGCTGACAGAATGTGACTGTTCCAACAGTTGCATTCTGTTTTCCATTTTTTTCATTTCTTCTCTGCTTTCTCTCTGATGCTCCTCAACGCGCCCCGACAAGCCTTCCAGACGCTTTCTAAGCTCGTCTAATTGCTGTAGTATGTATGTTTCCGGCATTTATTTCACCTCCTTTCACTGGTTGATTTTACAGAATATGACTTTGGTTTTTGTGGGCATTTTACGTTGAATTTTATTCTTGAAAATGTTAGAATGGTAGTATAAGTTTTTTAGGAGGAATGTTATGTCTATTACTATTTCGTTTAACGGCTTAAAGGTTGAAGTTAAGTCTCAAGTCGATGATGCACCTACTTTCTGAGGGAGGAGACTGATCTTTCTCTTTTTGTGATTAGAACTGTGTGAATAAATTTAGGTCAGAGTGCATTTGCTTAAGTAAATCGTTGGCAGTATCGTCTACAAAATCATTAAAAAAAATTCGATCTCTCTGCTCTCTTGATAAGTTAAGCACTCGGGAGAGCGTTTTTATTTCTGACGACTTAAACTCTGTCTTTTGGTTCAGTTTGTCATATAATCCCTGACGAGTAAGACCAAGCTGCTCAGCGATTTCAGTTTTTGTAAGGGCACTGCTATCAATGATATTGGTTAAAAATTCAGCATCCACTGTTGTACCTCCTATGTTTTGTAGTCGGTTTTGTCTACCGCCATATTTATAATAGCACATGTAGTCAAAGTTGCCAACATAATTTGACAGAAAATATTACACAAAACAAAGTAGCCGTTTTTGTCTACTTCGACAAATAATCTTTACAACGTAAAAAAATATTGACGTTTTAGGCTACACCGTGATATAATAAATATGAAGAGAGGCGATTTCTATGACAATGGGAGAAAGAATAAGAGAAGCAAGATTAAAGAAAGGCTATACTCAGTCAGAGCTTGCTGAATTATTAGGATATAAATCAAGATCGTCTATAAATAAAATCGAAGTTGAGGGCAGAGATATTCCACGAAGCAGCATAGTAAAGTTCGCACAAGTGCTCGATGTTACCCCCTCCTATCTCATGGGCTGGGATGATGACCAGTCCAAGCAGCCAGACGACCTTGAGGTTCTAATGAGCCGGTATGACAACATCCGCCCGATACAGCTCAAGCGTTTTCCTCTGCTTGGCGAGATAGCTTGCGGAGAGCCTATATTTGCCGATGAGGACAAAGAGAGCTTCGTTATGGCTGATATGGATATTCAGGCTGATTTCTGTCTCACTGCCAAAGGTGAGAGCATGATAAACGCCCGTATCAACGATGGTGATGTTGTTTTTATCAAGGAAATGCCGATGGTCGAGAACGGCGATATCGCCGCTGTTATCATCGATAATGAGGCTACTCTTAAAAGAGTATATTATTACCCTGACAAGAATAAGCTTATGCTCGTGGCTGAAAATCCGGTCTTTGAACCGCTTGTATACATAGACGAGGAGCTTGACGAAATCCGAATACTCGGCAAGGCTGTTTGTTTTATGAGTATATTGTAACGAAAACTAATTTTCGTGAAGTTAAAAGTGTAAGGTGAATTATATGGACATAAATGAAATCAAAAAGCAAAATTATTACGAATGGCAGAGAAAAATAGGACGAACAACAGATATAATGCCATACGAAGAATGGATTCTTTTGCACAACCTTGGCACAAAATTTGTATCTGACGAAATAGAGCATATTAACGGTTTTGTGTATGACAACTTTTTTCTTAATAAAAAAATCGCCACAGTAGGCGGTTTGAAGTATATAACAAACGCAGAAAAATTATTATCTGAAATTGGCGGTATATATATAAAAGATATAATCCCTGATGAGACTGATATCATACTAACAAGCAACGCTTATTATAACAATATACTCAAAAAAGGCATCAAAGGGCAGAAGTTTGTTGGCTACACTGGCTACTGGAAAAATTTAACCGCTGATTATCCGAATATTATAATTGTGAGGGAAAGTGAGTTCCTCAGAAAAATTGGTTACGATGTGCCATTTAGCGAATGTAAAGGCGAAGTCAATAAAGAGGATATAAGCAACTACACTATAATAGACATAGAAACTACAGGAACGAATACAAAATCTTGCGAAATTATCGAATTGGCAGCTGTCAAGGTCGTAAGCGGTTTGATAGTTGGAGAGTATGATTCTTTGATTAAACCAACTTCCGCAATCTCAAAAAAAATCACCGATTTAACAGGTATTACAAATGAAATGGTTGAAAACGCTCCTCTTATTGAACAAGAGCTACAGAATTTTCTTGATTTTGTCGGTGATGACGTTATTCTCGGTCACAATATATCGACTTTTGATAGTAGCATTATCTACAGGTACTGCGAGGCGCTGAAACTAAAACCATTTGTCAATGATATGTTTGATACTCTCAACTACGCCCATTATTGCGATATTGATGTGCCCGACTTTAAACTCTCTACACTGTGTAAATACTTTGGCATTGAATATGATGCTCACAGAGCTAAGAATGACTGCATCGCAAACTATAAATGCTACGAAGAATTAAAGCAGAGGCACTCAGGAAAATATAAGAAGGCCACAGTAAAAATAGAAAATCCAATTAAAAAAGCTCAATCTGAAATATCCGTTATCGACGAATTTACTCCTGTTACTGACAAACAGATATGTTTAAGCGGTGATTTTGCTTGCGGGTCAAAAGAGGAGATAACCACAAAGCTTGAAGCTCTCGGTGCGACTGTGAAAAAAGCCGTCTCAGGAAAGACAGATTACCTTATAGTCGGAAAGAACGGCAGTGATAGTTGGTCGTGCGGTAATTACGGTTCCAAAGTGAAGAAAGCGCTCGAGCTTCAATCTAAAGGGAAAGATATAAAGATAATCAAGGAGGAGGATTTCTTTAAATGCTTGAAAACACTAGTATAGTAGATATCGTTAAAGCGATAAATGCCGAAGCTGTTCAGTCGCATAATATACCTGAAAATTTCTTATGTGTAGTAGAAAACAAAGATGGTTCCGAATCTGTTTGGCTTAAAGAACCCGTTACAGGTAAAAAGAGTAAAATGGCATTTAATTATACTGTAAAAGGAAGAAAGAATGCTCGCTACATCTCTTTCACTATTAAAAATAAAATAATTCCATTTATCGAAATCCCCGAAGAAGCTGAAAAGAAGAATATCGCTTCTGATAAGGACAATACATATTTCATCTTCGATTCGTGGAATGATTCAACACTCAATTTCATAAGAAAGGTTATATTCTATTTCATAGAGAATTTTGAACCCTCCGATAAATTTGGCTGTTGCGGAAAATACAAAGAATGTTCGCAGGAAAAGAAATGCCTACATGATAATAAATTCTATGCAAAAGCTTGCTGGTATAGAAAGAAGCTGGAAGCAGGAGAGATTTTCTTTTAAACTGAGTAAAAGGACGTGCTATCACACATTACTGTAATGTAATTATAGCACGTCCTTATTAATGGCACGATAGACAATAGTTTTGCTTCGTTATTGTATACAATTTTGCAATAAATCTTTGTGCAGTTTTTCCCTCAAAGCCTCTTAACAATACGTATTATACATGTTATAATATAATTACAGAAAGGGGGAACGGACAATGCCGATGATGCCAAAGCAAATGTTAAATAGTCCTGCGGAGTATCTCATATAATAGATTAGGAGGTTATTTTATGAAAACACTTTACTACTATCCTGCTGTTCTTCAAAAGGAAGAAAATGGATATTCCGTATGGCTTGCAGATATAGCAGGCTGCAACTCCTTTGGAGATACTGTAACCGAAGCAATCGAAAGGAATTGCTCAAAAGCTGTAAAGAAAACGCTTACGATACCGATGCACCTCAACGAGCTTGCTGAAAAAGAGCATATCAATTTTTCGTCTGTTTTGCGTGAAGCGCTGGAGCGCCGACTGAATATAAACTAAACTTATCGCCCGGCTTGAACACCGGGCGAATTTTAAAAGGAGGAATATGCGTGACAAACGAGTATTGTATATACCTGAGAAAATCCAGAGCAGACCTCGAGGCTGAAGCTCGGGGAGAAGGTGAGACGCTCGCACGGCATCAGAATATGCTTCTGGAGCTTGCTAAAAAACAGAAGCTCAACGTCGTAAAAATCTACAAGGAAATCGTCAGCGGCGACAGCATCGCAGCCCGTCCGCAAATGCAGGCTATGCTTGCTGATATCACTGAAAATAAATATGCAGGAGTTCTTGTAGTTGAAGTTGAACGTCTTGCCAGAGGCGATACCATAGATCAGGGCGTTGTTGCTCAGGCTTTCAAGCAGTCAGATACAAAAATAATTACTCCCATGAAAACCTATGACCCTTCAAACGAATTCGACGAGGAGTATTTTGAGTTCTCGCTGTTTATGTCCAGAAGAGAATATAAAACTATAAAACGACGTATGCAGGCTGGTCGTCTCGCTTCCATTAAAGAGGGCAATTACATTTGTTCCCGAACGCCATATGGCTACAGAAAAATCAATCCAGAGCCTAAAATACATACACTAGAAATAATACCTGAAGAAGCCGAAGTGATCCGTATGATATATGACATATACTTAAATGGTCATGGGGCTAAATACATAGCAAACGAGCTGAACCGGATGGGAATTAAACCTCAGAAGAGCGATTATTGGGAGAGCCCAAGTATTAAGAAAATTCTCACCAATCCACTTTACTGCGGAAAGCTTGCATGGCGGACGAAATCCAATGGCGATACTGTCTATGACGGAAAGCATGAAGCTATTATTTCTGAGGAGATTTTCAATGCAGCACAGCAAAAAAAGAAAAACAATTCCATTGCTCAGCTGCACCCAAATGACGTACTGCTTAATTACTATCATGGAATAATATACTGTAAAAACTGCGGTCATCAGCTCAAGCGCCGTTACATACCGAATTCCGGCAAAGCGCATCTGCTTTGTCAATATAAAGAGTGCCAAGGAAAAACTGTCAGCTCCTCCTTTCAGGCTGTTGATGATGCAATTCTTGCATCATTCAGGTATAGGATCGAGCAGCTGAACGATTTGCTTAAAAACAGTGCAAAACAACAAAGCTCGCCTCCTGCTCCGGATAAAACAAAACCTCTTTTGGCTGAATTGGAAAAAGCGAAAAAACAGAAGCGGAGACTGTATGATCTTCTGGAACAAGAAATATATGATACAAATACATTTCTTGAACGCTCTCAGGCTGTTTCGGATAGAATCAAAACATTAGAAACCGCTATTGCTGAAATAGAATCCACAAAAGAAACACCTAAGCTTTCTCCGCAAGAAGCTATCACTCGCTTGCAATACGTTATTGATAAGTTTTCTACAGCGACTCCAGAAGAAAAGAACCAAATGCTGAAACGTGTAGTTGGCAAGATATACTATTCAAAAACGCAAAAAATGTGCCGCAGAAACCTTAATTCCGATTTGACTTTAGACATAGAATTTCTGTAACCTTTTATGTACAACATGAATATATTGATTTTTTCTCATACTGCCACATAAACTAGCTCCTTTCCCACGGCCACGGTTCGTCGATCCACGACCAGCGATTCATGTCAGCGCTCTGTTCGGGAGTAAGCGGACCGAACCTGCTGACGAACTCGGCTTCGGCAGCCTGCTTGATGCTGCGGTACTTATCGAAGAGCGCAAGAGCACGGCGGCAGTTTGGGTGAGTATCGAGGTAGAGGTTAAGCTCCTTGAGAGCGAAGTCATATTTCTGAATTTTTTTCAGAAGCACAGAGCGTTCATTCACCACGGCTGCCTCCTCTCTCGAAGGGGAAAACGAGCTCCGGGAAGAGTGTGCCGTTATCCAGAGCGTCGTCCTCGGAATAGACCCTTCCCCACTGCTGGAACGGAACATACGCCATTGCAAGCGGAGTCTGACTCGGAAAGCCTGATACGTTTCCATCGTAGACGCCTGAAGAATTACTGCCTGTTCCATTCATCGCAGGGGAGGATCCGACAAAATTATTCTGACGGGAAAGATTGTTTTCACGTTCACGCAGAATCAATCCGTCCATATCATCGAATAGATTAAAATTCATAGAGATTCTCCTTTCGGTATGCAGGAGAACACCGTGCAGATGTTCTCCGCACAATACATTATATTCGGAAAAATGAAAACGGTGAAAACAAAAAGGAGCTGCGTAAAGCGGCTCCCCGAGTCTGTAAAAAAATGTATATTTATACGAAAAATATGGGCGCACGGAATGCGCCCCTACAATTTTGCTATTCTGCGTC
Source organism: Ruminococcus sp. (assembly GCA_017463375.1). Taxonomy (GTDB): domain Bacteria; phylum Bacillota; class Clostridia; order Oscillospirales; family Ruminococcaceae; genus Ruminococcus. The sequence goes on from JAFTPG010000088.1 coordinate 9,932, forward strand.
ATTTTGCGTAGGGGCGAGTTCCGCTCGCCCGCAAATTAAAGTTTATCGACAATCTGAAAGGAGCTGCGTAAAGCAGCTCCTCAATTAATTTTATGCAGTTATTATCTTTCAAGGATCTGGCTTCTGTCGGGACCGATACCAACCATTTTAACGGGGCATCCAACGAGTTCCTCAAGTCTCTTGATGTACTTGCGGCAGTTCTCAGGAAGCTCATCGAAGCTTGTGCACTTGGAAATATCCTCGCCAAAGCCCTCGAACTCCTCATAAACAGGCTCGCATCCCTCGAGAGCCTCAAGAGTCGGCGGGAAGTTCTCGATAACGCTTCCGTCGGGCATCTTGTAAGCAACGCAGATTTTCAGAGTACCGATACCCGAAAGAGTATCGAGCTTGTTGATAGCAAGGCTGTCAAGACCGTTTACTCTTACGGAATGACGAACGATTACAGCGTCGAACCAGCCTGTTCTTCTGGGTCTGCCTGTAGTTGTACCGAACTCGCCGCCGAGATTTCTGATCTGATCGCCGATCTCATCGTCAAGCTCAGTCGGGAAAGGACCCTTGCCGACACGGGTTGTATAAGCCTTGGCAACACCGATAATATTTGTGATCACCTTGGGGCCAACGCCTGTACCAACGCAAACGCCTGCTGAAAGCGGGTGAGAGGATGTTACATAGGGATATGTACCAAAGTCGATGTCAAGCAGAGTAGCCTGAGCGCCCTCAAACATAATTGTCTTGCCGTCCTTGGAAGCATTGAATGTGAGAACAGAAACATCGTCCATATACTTAGCGAGTCTCTGACCGTAAGCGGTATATTCCTCAGTAACCTTGTCGAGGTCGAAGGCTTCTCCGCCGTAAACCTCAGTAATGATTTTATTTTTAAGAGTGCCTGTGGACTTGATCTTTGCAGCGAGAACCTCAGGATTAACGAGGTCGTACATTCTGATACCGCAGCGCTCATACTTATCCATATAAGTAGGACCGATACCTCTTTTAGTAGTACCGATATCGCTGTTTCCTCTGAATTCTTCAGAGAGTCCGTCAAGAGCAATATGCCACGGCATAACGATATGAGCACGAGGGTCTACCTTGAGGTTAGCTGTGGAGATACCTCTTGCCTCGAGGCTGTCAAGCTCGCCGATGAAGTCCTTGGGGTCGAGAACTACTCCTGCACCAATAAGGCAGAGTGTGTTCGGGTAAAGGATTCCCGACGGGATAAGGTGGAGCTTATAAACCTCACCATTGTTTACAACGGTATGACCGGCATTGTTACCGCCCTGTGAACGAACGACTACGTCAGCACGGGAAGCAAGGATGTCAATAATCTTACCCTTTCCTTCGTCTCCCCACTGAGTTCCGACAACAATATTAGCAGGCATTTTTGTTCCTCTTTTCATTATATTTTAAAATGTGCCGATACAGCTTTCCTGCGCTTTTTCGCAGCCCTTTGCGCTGTAATAACACAGTTACAATTTATTATAGCAGATTACAAAGTAAATTGCAAGTGTTTAAGAAGAAAAATTGTTATTTAGCGGGGAGTGTTTCCACAATCTATTGAGGGAGACCCTTTTGAAAAAGGGTCATCCCTCAAACTCCCTCCCTAAAACTTTTATTTAAATTTTCCATATAGGGGGCATGCCCCCTATATGGAAAATTTGAGTTGAAGTCTTTGGAAAGGGGTCTGGGGAAGAA
>JAFTPG010000026.1 GCA_017463375.1 Ruminococcus sp.
GCAGGCAGACTTGCTCAGGTCGAGGGAGAAATATCGGTTCTCTCTGCTGATGTCTCAGCCTACGAGAACGGTCAGCTGTCGGGAGATACAGCAGTTTCCATCGACGCTCTCAGCGACGACGTGGAAGCAAAGCAGCGCATTCTCGAGGATCTGGTTATAGCTCTCGAAAAGACCAAAAAGGAAAACGGTGTAAGCGAGAAAATAGCAAATCTCGACCTCGAGGCTAAAAAAGCTGAAATCGAAAAGCAGAAAGCAAAGGTCGAGAAACTCAAAAAGAACTGCGAGACAACTGAAATCAAATCGAAATACAGCGGAGTCGTGACGGCGATCAACATCAAGCCCGGAGAAATGACTGTTCCCGATACTCCTCTTGCGGTGATTGATATTTCCGCCGAGGGCTATAAGGTGAGAGTTTCCGTTGACGGCGAAAAGGCAAATCAGGTCAAGGAGGGAGTCTCCGCCGAGGTTGTCAACAACTGGGGCGGCGATGTCACAGCTGTTCTCTGCGACATCAAAAACGATACCGTAAGCGGCTCTGATAACAGAATCCTCGAGTTCGACGTTACGGGCAACGTTGACTCGGGAACATACCTCGACCTCTCTATTCCGCTCAGCAGCGGCGAATATCAGGTAATAGTCCCCAAGAGTGCGGTCTATGAGGACAAGAACGGTAAATTCGTGCTGATAGTCAAATCGAAAAGCTCTCCGCTGGGCAACCGTTATTTTGCGGAAAGAATCAGCGTTGATGTTATTGTTTCCGATGAGACATCGTGCGCTGTTTCCGCAGGAGAGCTGAATGCAGGCGATTATGTAATCACTGCGGCAAGCAAGCCTGTCTCTCCCGGAGATCAGGTTCGCATGAAGGACTGACGGGTGATGCTATGAAATTAAAATTCACGAAAAGGAGAATTGCCGCCGCCGCTTTGAATATAATGTCATTGGCAGGATTTATGGTTCTGACGCAGATAGGCTCGTCTCAGGCAGAGTCGCAGCAGTACAACTATGCAGCCGAACGCTGGGAAAACGGCGACGAAAGTGACTCCTACGCCCAGATAAGCTGCTTTTTCCCCGAATCGGCAGACTTCACAACGGATTCCGTAGGCTCGGCAAGAGCCGGCGTGCTGAATGCTCTGAAAACCGTGTCGATGGCTCCCGAGGAGGGACAGAAGCTCTGCCCCGACGCCTACAGCGCAGAGGTCGGTCAGGCAACCGTCAAGGGCGATATCACCGGACGCTCCGAAGCTGAGATTACTGCTGTGGGCGGAGATTTCTTCCTGATACATAACTTCACTCTGCTCGACGGAGCTTTCTTCTCCGACGAAGATGTCATGCAGGACGGAGCCGTCATCGACAGGAGTCTTGCGTGGGCGCTCTACGGTTCGCACGAGGTCTCGGGAATGAAGCTTACTATAAATGGTGTGCAGTTCTACATTTCCGGAGTCATTGAGACTCCGCAGACCGATGAGGAGCAGCAGTGCGCCGGAGAGCTTCCCCGTGCCTATATCTCCTACGACGGAGCCACGGCAATTGCAGCGGAAGCTTCTGCCGATACAGGATCTGCTCAGGAGAGATTCAACAGCGTCACCTGCTATGAAATTCTCATGCCCGACCCCGTCGAGAGCTATGCTTTTCAGTCAATAGAGGTCTATATGGAGAGCCTTGACTGCGGAGCTGCGGTCATTCAGAACAGCGGTCGCTTTGAAGTGTTCAAGCGGCTCGGAGCAATAAAGAATATCTCCGATACAGCCGTTCAAGACAGCGGAATCGTATATCCATGGTGGGAAAACGCTTCGAGAATTACCGAGTTCCGCCTGTCGTTCATCTGCCTCGGAGCCGCACTTTGCCTAGCAGTTCCGACTGTAACTGTGCTGTGGCTGATTGTCAGGGGATACAGGGCTCTGAAACGAAATAAAAAAAGATTCCTCAGAGCTGCTCTGAATCTGCTGAAAAAAGGCTGCTCCCTTGTAAAATCTAAAATCAGCTGTCTTAAAATAAAACCGACATCCAGGTAACATATACCTCCTTTTATAGAAAATCCGTCCCCGTTCCCATGAACAGGGACGGATTTTTGTGGGGAGCGTCTAACATTCTATTGAGGGAGACCCTTTTGAAAAAGGGTCCTCCCTCAAACTCCCTCCCTAAAACTTCCAATTAAATTTTTCAGACAGGGGCATACCCCTGTCTGAAAAATTTGACTAAAAGTCTTTGGAAAGGGGTCTGGGGAAGAACCTTTCTTCAGAAAGGTTTTCCCCGGTAGGCTGTTAAACACTCCCCGTGAAAAATAATTCTCTGAAATTTGTTGACATTTAATGCGATATGCGGTAGAATTAGGGTATATGAATAATAAGTGAATTCGGGGAGGCTTATCATGGAGAACAACAACAATCAGAATGAGATACAGAATGTTAACAATGGTCAGAATGGCTGGACTAATGCAAATCAGAACATGAATCCGAACGGGGGATATCAGAACGGGAATTACAACGGCGGATATCAGAACAATCCCTATAATAACGGGAACTATCAGGGAAATTATCAGAATATGAATAATAACAATAATAATCAGGGAAGCGGAGGCTTCGGAATAGCGTCCATGGTGCTGGGAATTATTGCGCTGGTACTTTGGTGCATGATTTATATTTCCATCCCGTGCGCAGTTATAGGTCTGGTTCTGGGATTGGCAGGTCTTTTTTCAAAGAAAGCCAAAGGAATGGCTCTCACAGGCGTTATTACAAGTCTTATTGCGATAATGCTGATTATCTTTTCGTATATTTTCGCTGACGATATGTCGTACGGAATGTTGGATTATCTGGAACACATATTATAATAATGAAAAGCCTCAATATAAAAAGAGCAGCCGTAATTTCCATTTTACCGGTTATTACGGCTGTGCTGTTTATGACAAGGGAGCTGTGGACTGCTCTTGCGGAGAGATTTCCGGAATGCGTGTTCTATATATCGACGGGATATTATTGTCCTGCGTGCGGAAATACACGGAGCGTTCTTGCGCTGCTGAGAGGAGATCTGCTTTCTGCGCTGAGTTATAATATAACTCCTCCGCTGCTCCTGCTGGGAGCGCTTCTGCTTTATGCGGAGCTTCTGTGCAGTGTTTTCGGCAGAAGTATCCGGCTTCTTCCGAGAAAAGGAGCGTTCTGGATCGTTTTCGGCGTGTGCATGCTTGCGTATTACATAATCAGGAATTTTGCGTTTGTATGATATAAAAGTTAAGGGACTGTCTGAGCAGTCCCTATATTTATGCATTATTTAGTGTTCCTTTTAAACCTTGCCTTCTGACCGAAATTGAGAGAAATAGTGAAAATCTTATCCGATTTGAACAGCTTCAGAGCGAAGAACATGCAGAGCAGGAATACTACAGCCTGATAAGCCAGACCTCCGAAGAAAACAGCGGTATTTCCGAACATGAGATTAGACATCGCCGAGAAAGTGTGAGTGAAGGGGATAGCATAGACGATGACTCTGAAAATCATGGGGAGCGAATTGATATCAGCGAGCATGGAGATCAGATACGGAACCATTGCAAGCATGAGAATCGGCATGGTCATGTTCTGCGAGGATTTTATATCGTTCGCCATAGCTCCGAGGATAAGCGATACGGACAGGCAGATCATGATCGTCAGGAAGAGCTGCAATCCGATGAAGATGTAATCGACCGCACCGAGAGTGAGACCGAGCTGCTCGAGAGCTGCGTCAACAGAGATGAACTGTCCTGCAGCCGTAGCATTCATCTCCTCTGTAACCGAGTCTGTGGCTCCCGAAACGAAGAACGAGAAGCCGAACATATAAACTGCGGCGTTGATAAGAGCTACTGCGGCAGCCGCAAGCATTTTAGCTGCGATAACAGCAGTTCTGGAGACGGGAGCTGAAAGAAGAGTTTCAAGCGTTTTGTCAATTTTCTCGTTGGATATTGTGCTGATGAGCATCTGAGAGGTCATCATGATCAGAACAAAAACGACAATAGGAAGTATCATGTTCTGCATCATAACATCGTTCATAACGTCGTCAATAGATATAGCGGCAGAATTGTCTGCAACAACGGTCTGTTCTGAGATCACAAGCGGATTATCCATAAGAGCAAGCTGATTCTCGCTGATACCGGCTTCTATAGCGAGAATATTTGTCAGTCTGTCCTCGATGAGCGCAAGAGCGCCGCTGTTGTCGTTGGAGATATTGGACATTGTTGCTGCTGAGTCCATGGCGGAGATACTGATAAGCTGACCGCTTGTTCCTCCGGTAAGAAGCGTATCGGAGAAGCCCTCGGGGATGATCACGAGACTGGGGATGTCGTTTTCTTCAAGAATTGCGGAGTAGTCGTCGCCCTCTGCCTGACAGAGCTTAACCGAAGCTCCGCTTGCTTCAAGCTCGTTCAGGAGAGTATGAGTAAGCTCGGTATCGTCACGGTCGCAGATATTAATTGAATAGGACTCCGAAACAGCCTCGCCGATAGTGGATTCCATCATATTTCCCACGAACATGAGGATTATCATCGTAACGGCAAGACCGAGAATCATCTGCTTATTGATAAGCTCGGAGAGCTCTTTTTTCAGGAGATTAATGAACTTCATTTTCGAGCACCACCCTTTCAAAAACTTCCTCAAGATTAGCGGCGCTGTAACGCTGTTTCAGCTCAGCAGTTTCGCCTGTGACCATAAGATGTCCATTTGAGATGATTCCCACACGGTCGGAAACGAACTCGATTTCGAGCATATTGTGTGAGGACAGCAGGAACGAGGTTCCCTCCTCACGGGCGAGACTTTTGATCATCTTTCTGATCTCGATAGCATTTAAAACATCCAGACCGCTGGTAGGCTCGTCGAGAATCGCAAGCTTAGGACGGGGCATAACGGCTCTTGCAAGGAGGAGCTTTCTTATCATGCCTCGGCTGTAGCTTCCGATTTTGTCTCTGAGACGGTCGCCCAGACCGCAGATCTCGCAGGCTCTTTTAACATAGCTGTCCGCCGTCGTTTTGTCGGAGGTGAAAAGACCTGCCATGAATTTCAGATAAGCCATACCCGTCATTGTTTTGTATGCGCCTGCCTCATCGGGGAGATAGGTGATGCACTGACGAACCTTGTCGGGAGCGTTCACAACGCTGTGACCAGCTACAACTGCGTCGCCTGAGGTTGGAGTAAGAAGCGTGGATATCATGCGGATAGTAGTTGTTTTTCCTGCGCCGTTCGGACCGATAAGCGCAAAGATTTCCCCTTTGCCGATGTCGAATGAGACCTTGTCGGCGGCGAGTACCTTTGAGTACTGCTTTGACAGCTCTCTGACTTCGAGAATTTTTTCCATAGGATTAACCCCTCTCATTTCAGGATCATATTGCTCCGGGAGCTGATTGATTCTCAGTGAAAGTTTCAGCCGGACAATATATCTTCTCTGCGAATAAAGTACAGCCGTTAAGTGAATAACGATAATACTTTTACAAACGAAATTGTATCATAATATTGCTGCGCTGTCAATAAGAGGATATGTCGTTTCCTGTTTTTACAGGAATTTTCTTACGTCGTTATGCACAAAAAGGGATGTTGAAAGATAGTGAAAGGGGAGAATCTGCCGTCATAATCAATAAAAAACTTGTGGAATCTTACCATATATTGACATGACGAAAACCAAATTTATTATATTAAACAGAGAATCCTCGGAGTTCTTGACAATTTCAAATAAATTTGCTATACTTATTTAGTAAGATTTATGCAGTTTAGTGAAATTGCATAATGCGTCTGGTTCGCCTTGACCGCAGACAGCCTGAGGCAGTGTTGGCAGTCCGGTATTTCCGGCGGATCGGATCAGAGAACGTGAGGCATAGGCAGCCAAAGTTTCGGATTACAATTTAATATGTATATTTCCTGCGTGCGTAAAAGCTCCTCCCCCTTCTCTCTCAAAACGGAGCACCCATGCGGGAGGGGATTTTATTGTATTTTTCAGGGGCTTGCTGCACCTGTGAGGATTGTTATATCTTTTGCATACTTTAACCTGATAAAGCGTGCGGAAAGGCGGAGATTCAGTGAACAAAAAAATATTTGCCCGGAGATTTACTGCCGGGCTGATGTCATGTCTGATGATGTCAGGCGGATGTATTCAGGCTGTTCAGGCTTATGCCGAGGACGGAGAGTCCGACGGCGTTTCGCAGGAAACTCTCCTGGCGATGCAGGAGGACTACTATACAATAGAAGTCTTCGATGCTGATCAGCTGACCTACAGCGATTATTATGACCTCTATTCGGGCGAAAATCGTCCGGAATCCGAAATCGTCGTCAGGGGCGTGGATTACGCCTCAGCCGAAAACGGAACCTTCTCAAAGGGCGGCTACGGCAAGGACGGCGATGTGCGTGACAATGTCCTTATCTGGGACAGTGCGGAAGGAGATATTTCGTATAATATCAATGTCGAGGAAACCGGAATCTACTGCGTGAATATGACCTATTTCCCGATAGAGTCAAACAGTACCTCCATCGAGCTTTCAATGGAGATCGACGGAGAAACTCCGTATGATACGGCTTCCCGTATTACCCTGAACAGAGTCTGGGTAAACGAAACAGAAATCTATAAGGATTCAAGAGGAAATCAGGTGCGTCCGACTCAGATTCAGAGCGGAATGTGGTGCAGCTCTGATTTCGGCGATGTAGACGGTCTTTTCAGCGAGCCGCTTATCTTCTACCTCGAGGAGGGCGAGCATGAGATCTCATTCTCGTCGGAAAAGGCGAGTCTTGCTATCGAAAGCTTCAAATTCTATAATCCCGAAGAGCTTCCCGGCTACAGCGATTATGTAAGCTCCGTGGACGCTTCCGTTGACGTTGAGGGAACGCCCTCGAACCTCTTCAGAATCGAGGGTGAGGACGCTGTCTATAAGTCGGATTCAACTCTCTATCCGACAAGCGACAACACCAGCTATAAGGTTTCTCCCTCAGACCCGACAAAGGTCGTTTATAATACCCTCGGCAGCGGCAACTGGCAGAAGGCTCTCCAGACCGTAACATGGACCATCAAGGCTGAGGATATCAAAAACGACGGCTGGTATAAAATAGGTATCAAGTCACGTCAGAGTCAGATGCGAGGCTTCTACTCCAACAGACGTATTTATCTCGACGGCGAGGTTATCTGCGAGGAAATGAATCAGGTCAAGTTCTTCTACGATACCGAGTGGAAGGTCGTAAGCCCCAAAACATCCGACGGAGACTATTTATATGTATACCTGACTGCCGATAAGGATCACACCTTCACGATGGAGGCTGTTCCCGGCGAGATAGGCGAGTCGCTCAGAAAGCTTGACTCGATCGTTACTGAGCTTAATACATATTACAGACAGATCCTCATGATCACCGGTCCTACTCCCGACCAGTATACAGATTACTACGTTCATGAGAAAATCCCGAACCTCGTCAATGAGCTTGACAGACTTTCTCAGGAGCTCAAGGATACTCAGGCTGAAATCGAGGGACTTTCCGGCTCGGCAGGCTCTGAGGCTGCGGCTCTCGAAAGAATGACTGTTGTTCTCGACAAGTGCGTTGAAAAGCCGCTGAAAATTCCGGATTATCTCTCACAGATCAAGGACAACATCACTTCGATCTCCTCATGGATGAGAGACTACCGTGACCAGCCGCTCGAGGTTGACTATATCGAATTCGCTTCCGCAGACAAGAAGTTCGCAAGCGTTGAAGAGAGCTTCATTAAGTCGGTCGGCTTCAGCTGGGACGCTTTCATAGGTTCGTTCTTCGAGGACTACTCAACCCTCTCGGACGTTACCGGCGAGGACGCTATCGAGGTCTGGGTAAGCCTTGGACGTGACCAGGCTCAGGTCGTTAAGGAAATGGTTGAAAACGAGTTCATGCCTGAGTATAATATTCCGATTGCGGTAAATCTCGTAGTCGGCGGCGTAGTTGAGGCTACTCTCGCAGGAAAGGGTCCGGATGTGGCACTCTTCCTCGGAGGAGAATTCCCCGTAAACCTCGCTGCCCGTGATCTGCTCGTTGACCTGACTCAGTATGAGGACTACGAGGAGGTTACAGAACGCTTCCAGGAGAACGCTATGACTCAGTATGAGTACAACGGCGGAGCGTATGGACTCCCGATCAGCCAGTCGTGGCCGATGCTCTTCTACCGTACCGACGTTCTCACAGAGCTTGGATATACCTCGCCTCCTGAGACGTGGGACGACCTCATTGATATGCTGCCTGCGCTCCAGAGAAATTATATGTCAGTAGGTCTTATACTTCCTCCGGCAAATATTTCTCCAGCTACCGAGGCAGGTCATACCTTTGCAATGCTTCTTCTCCAGAAGGGAGTCAACTACTATAACGACGCTCAGACAGCTTCAAACTTCGATTCTATCGAGGCTGTAAACGCTTTCGAGCAGTGGACGGACTTCTATACAAAATACAGCTTTGTTCAGCAGTATGACGCTTTCAGCCGTTTCAGAACAGGCGAGTATCCGATCGTAATTTCAAACTATACCTTCTTCAATCAGCTGACGGTTGCTTCCCCTGAGATCAAGGGACTCTGGGACTTCGTTCAGGTTCCCGGAACTCTCCAGGAGGACGGTACTATTTCCCACGCTGCAAACTCAAGCGGTACGGGCGCTGTAATCTTCAAGCAGGTCAAGAATAAGGATAATGCATGGGAATTCATCAAGTGGTTCACAGAGACTGATACTCAGGTTCAGTACGGAACTCAGATCGAGGGTCTCCTCGGAACTATGGGACGCTTCGATACCGCAAACGTCGAGGCTCTCGGACAGCTCTCATGGTCGAACAGCGAATATCAACGCCTTGTTGACCAGCAGGAGGAGCTTGTGGAAATTCCTGTAATTCCGTCGTCCTATGCTGTTACAAGAAACGTTATGAACGCTTTCAGAGAGGTTGTAAACGAGGCTCAGAACCCCAGAGATACTCTGATGTGGTACAACCGTGACATCAACGAGGAAATCGAAAGAAAGCGTGAAAACCTCGGTCTTGACGACGAAGACGATGAATAAAAATCATAAGCAAGGAGGAGTTAACCTTGGATAAAGACAGTATAGGCAAAAAGACCAGGCGTGAAAACCGCCGCCTGACTTTACTGGCAATCAAGCAGAATAAAGCGTGCTATGCAATGCTTGCACCGTTCATGCTGCTGTTTTTAGTGTTCACTATTATACCGGTAGTAATGTCGCTTCCGATGGGCTTCACGGACTTCAATATGGCTCAGACGCCTAAGTTTATCGGACTTTCAAATTATACAACTCTGTTCCTCTCGGATAAGATCTTTCTCCAGTCAATCAGAGTTACAATTGTTTTCGCCCTCTTCACAGGTCCTGTGAGCTATGTGCTCTGCTTCGTGCTTGCATGGCTCATCAATGAGCTTCATCCTAAGCTGAAAACAATCTTCACCCTCATTTTCTACGCTCCGTCAATGGCGAACGTTTACACCGTATGGCAGCTCATCTTCAGCGGCGATACATACGGCTACATCAACTCGTTCCTCATGAACCTCGGACTTATCAATTCTCCGATCCAGTGGCTGACCGACGCTAACTATGTTCTCGGAGTTTCAATCGTGGTTCAGCTGTGGATCTCACTCGGTGCCGGATTCCTCTCACTCCGTGCCGGATTCCAGAACATCGACCGCTCAATGTACGAGGCAGGAGCTATCGACGGCATCAAGACTCGCTGGCAGGAGCTTATCCACATCACCATTCCCTCAATGGGACCGCAGCTCATGTTCGCAGCGGTTATGCAGATCGTAAGCTCGTTCACAGCAGGTACTGTTGCTCAGAACCTCGTTGGATTCCCAAGTACCGATTACAAGGCTCATACAATTATGACTCATGCCTACGACTACGGCTGGGTAAGATACGAGATGGGCTACGCTTCGGCAATATGTATGGTGCTCTTCGTGGCAATGTACGCCGCCAATAAGCTTATCGGAAAAGTTCTGAGTAAATATCTTGATTAAGGAGGAAAACGATGGCTCAGGTTAATACAGTGAAGCTCAAGGCTTCAAATAAACAGGCCGGAAGAAAAATCGGCGGAACTATCGCAATCTTCCTCTTCCTGCTTATTCTCGGACTATTTATGGTACTGCCGATCTATCTTGCGGTAGTAATGTCGATAAAGCCCGTTGAGGAACTCTTTATCTTCCCTCCGAAGCTTTACGCTCTTGAACCGACTCTCGAAAACTTCGGCGATATGTTCGGAGTTCTCAAGAGTAATCAGGTTCCGTTCTCGAGATATGTATTCAACAGCGTTTTCGTTACAGTAACAGTAACCGTTGCTCAGTGCATATTCTCATCAATGGCAGCATTCGTGCTAGCTAAATGCAAATTCCCCGGAAGCAAGATCATCAACAGCATCATCGTTGTTGCGCTTCTCTATCAGAGCAACGTTATCTATATCATGCAGTACATCGTTATGGCGGAGCTGCACATGATCAATACATACTGGGCACTGATCCTCCCGGCGATCGCTTCGCCGATGGGACTCTTCCTTATGAGACAGTCGATCGGTCAGGTTCCTGACGCTATGATCGACGCCGCTAAGGTTGACGGTGCGGGATTGTTCAGAATCTGCTGGCAGATCGTTATGCCCAACCAGAAGCCTGCACTGATGACTCTCATCATCTTTGCGTTCCAGGCTGCATGGAACATCCAGGGCGGAACAGTTGTATTTGACGAGTCGCTCAAGACTCTCCCGACAGTTGTTCAGCAGGCTGCATCATCAGGTCTTGCAAGAGCAGGCGTTGCTATGGCAGCAGCTGTATTCATGCTCGTACCGCCTATCGTGGTATTCATGATCGCACAGAAAAACGTTATCGAAACAATGGCTCATTCGGGTATCAAGGACTAAGAAGTACAGAAAGGGTGAAATAAGTGAAAAAAGGATTAAAAAAGCTTTTGTCGCTGGTTTTTACGGGTGTGCTTCTCGGAGGTGCAATGACTTCCATTGCGGCTTCAGCCGATGAACCATACGATGTTTATAACTACGACCGCTGGGGCGAGGCTATCCCGTCCCAGGCAGGATATATCGCCGACCGTGCCGTTTCGGGCAACGACCTCGGAGTAGGTCATTTCAGCTCTCCGGCAGATATATTCAGAGACCATAATGACATTTTCTATATCGTTGACAGCGGAAATAACAGAGTCGTTGCAGTTGATTCTGAATTCGAGAAAGTAGTCAAGGTATACGATGAATTCACAATGCCCGACGGCTCAAAGACTACGCTGAGCAATCCTAAGGGCATATATGTTTCCGAGCAGAACGACCTCATCTATATTGCCGATAACGAGAACTCACGAGTTCTTATCTGCGACTATGACGCTAATGTCGTTCAGGAAATCACAAAGCCTACTTCTGAGGTTTTCGATCAGAAGAGAACCTTCCTCCCTCAGCGAGTAGTTGCTGACAAGGCTGGAAACGTTTATGTGGTTCTCGGAAATATCACAACGGGTGCGGCGATGTTCAATCCCGAGGGCGAGTTCATGGGCTTCTACGGAGCTAACCGTGTTGAGCCTACAGCCGAGATCGTCGGAAATTACATCATGAATCTCTTTACCTCCGAGGAGAAAAAGGCAAGACAGGCAAGAAATGTTCCGTCGGGTATCACAAGCTTCGATATTGACGGAGATTTCGTGTTCACCTGTACCTCCTCAACAACTCAGACTACTGATACGGTAAAGAAGCTCAATGCTGCCGGAAATAATATTTTTTCGGGTCTGACGCTCTCGTTCGGTGACTTTACTCCCATGTATGACACCACTCAGAATAAGGTTATGCAGCCGCAGATATGCGATATTGATATCGCTGATGACGGAAATATAAACTGCCTCGACTTCACTACAGGACGTGTGTTCCAGTACGACGAGGACTGCAATCTGCTGTTCATTGCAGGTACGATAGCCAAGCAGGTCGGAGGCTTCGATCAGGTTTCGGCTCTCGAGTCAATGGGCAACAACCTCTATGTGCTCGACCAGCAGAAAAATACTGTGACGGTTTTCGTTGAGACGTCGTTCGGAAAAATCGTTCACGAGGCAACCTCGCTCTATAATGCAGGCTACTACGAGGAGGCTCTAGACCCGTGGTATGAGGTTCTCAAGCGTGACGGAAACTACAGACGTGCATATATCGGCGTTGCGTCTGCGCTCCTCAACGCAGGCGACTACGAGGGAGCTATGAAATATGCTGAGCTTGCCGATACGCCGGCAATCTACAACAAGGCTTTCGAGGGCTATCGTATGGATTTCCTCAAGGAGAATTTCACCACGATCATCGTTGTTGCAGTCATTGCAATCGCAGCTCTGGTGGTTCTGAGCAAGCAGCTCAAAAAGCGCAGGCTCGCAAAGGAAGCTGCCAGGAATGCTGAGATCGATAAAATAAGCAAGGAAAAGGAGGAGGAGTAAGCGCTATGATGGATTTAACACAGAAGCAGTGGGTTAAGCATGCGGTAATGCACCCGTTCGAGGGCTTCGAGGATATGCGCTGGAAGAAAAGCGGTTCTCTTAAAATTGCATTTCTTATCGTTCTGCTCTTCTTCTTTGCAACGATTGCTTACGGAAGACTCTACGGCTTCCAGTTCTATGTCTCCTATGACAAGACCTTCAATATCATCCCCTATATCGTTCAGAGCATAGTGCTTTTTGCAACGTGGGTAGTGGGAAACTGGGCGGTCTGCACGCTGCTTGACGGCGAAGGCTCGATGAAGAACATCTGCATCTACAGTGCGTATGCTCTCATTCCCTACATTGCTCAGATCTACATCAATGTTATTCTTTCGCATTTTCTCATCAGAGACGAATACATCTTTATGCAGGCAGTTCAGATCATCGGTATCGGATGGTCGGTAATACTGATTTTCTCCGCAATCAAGGCGGTTCATCAGTACAGCTTCGGAAAGACAGTTTTTGCTATCCTTCTGACGATCGTTGCTATGCTGATAATGCTCTTCCTGCTTGTACTGCTCCTCTCACTTATTCAGCAGGTATATGTATTCTTCTACTCAATCTACACAGAGCTTTCATATCGTATGAGAGTCTGACGAACGGCGGTGAAATATAATTATGGGAAATAAAATCAAGAAATTTTTACTCTGTCTGCTTGCCGTTTCGATGCTCACAACAGCCGGAAATATAAGTGCCGCTAACGAGGACGAAAATGCTGCTGCCGATACCTCTGCTGAGACCTCGGAGGACACTGAGGAGTCCGGGGAAGAAGAAGCAAAGCGTCAGGAAGAGGTTGAGGATGTCGAGCTTACTGCCGAGCAGGCTGAAAAGCTTCTGCATAAAATAGGCAGCGTTGACGGTCTGGATATCTACGTCAAGAGCGAGGAGTTCGAGGACGAAATCTGGGCAGCTCACGGCGGTAATCCCAAGGATAAAGAGGATTACGATAAGGACGCTGAGCCTACTCAGGAGCAAATCAAGGCAGAGGAAGAAATCGACTTAGTCAAAAAATTAGGCGATTTGGTTGCGGTCGATCCCGAGCAGGGCAAGGCTGTCGCTTCCTTTGAGGACGACAGCAAGTGCGACGAGGGTAAAATCTATGTCAGCGAGGCAGGAAGATATATTCTTGTCGTTGACGAGGAGCTTACAAAGGCTATCAGAATCCGTGAGGTTGTTTCCACGATCGACGACCCGTACCTGTTCAGAAGCAAGGACGGAAAAACGCTCGAGCTTTACGACGACGATTATAAGGATGTGGAAATGACATATTCCTACTCGGGCGAAGAGGACGGCAAGCTGGTCTATAAAAGCGAGGACGGCGAGGGTTTTGCGTGGCTCGGCTCGGATATGAAGCAGGTCTACGGAACTTTCAGATATGCCGCAGAAAACGATAACTTCAAGATGCTCGTTGACGACAGAACAGCTATAATCGGTCTTGAGAACAAGGAAACCGGCTATATCTGGTGGTCATCGCCTCTGGAGGCTACCCGTGACGAGATCGCAACTCCGCTTCTTATCGATGAGCTTCGTTCCTCAAGCGTGCTCAGATACGGCGTGCCCGAAAGACGTGCGTCCAACAACTGGCTGCGCTCCAATACAGAGGACTGCTCAGTTTCTGTGACCGATATCTCCGACGGAGTAAAGGTCGTATACAACTATCAGAAAACAGGAATCAAATATCCCGTTGAATATACTATCGAGGATGACCACCTCAAGGCTAGTCTCAAAATCGAGGACATCGAGGAGACAAATGCCAAGAACGTTGCAACCGAGATTACTCTGCTCGGAAGCTTCGGTGCAGCTTCGATCGAGGAGGACGGTTACTTCGTAATCCCCGACGGAAGCGGTGCTCTCGTAAGATTCAACAACGGCAAAACTGAAAAGAATGCCTATGCTCAGAAGGTTTACGGCTCGGATGTTACGGCTGTTCCTACGAATAAGGCGGCGGTTACCGAACAGGTTTACCTCCCTGTTTACGGAATCGTCAAGGAGGATAACGCAATGCTCGTTGTCGCTTCAAAGGGCGACTCAAATGCGATACTCAATGCAAGCGTTTCAAAGCAGTCCAACAGCAGCTATAACCTCTGCAACTTCACATTTGTTCTCAGAAATACCGATACATATTATATGTCGGGAAATGCTACCGAGGAGCTTACCGTTTTTGAAAGCGGCGATATCAATTCCGACGACATCGAGCTTCTCTACTATCCGATTGCCAAGGAGGACGCAAGCTATGTCGATGTTGCTGCCCGCTACAGAGAGTATCTCCTCGACGACGCAGGCGTGACTGTCAAGGCTGAGGCTGACTCGGCTCCGATGTACGTTGACCTCTATGGCGGAACAGAAAAGGAAAAGCCGGTGCTGGGTATTCCCGTAACTATGAATACTGCTATCACCAGCTTCTCAGAGGCTAAGAAGATACTGACAAAGCTCAATGAAAACGGCGTTGACGATATGGTCGTTTCCTACAATAACTGGACTGACGACGGTATCGACAATAAGGTTGACACTGAGGCTGACCCGTCGGGAACTCTCGGCGGAAACAGTGATTTCAAATCGCTGAAGAAGTATCTCGAGGAAAAGGGCTTCGAGCTTTATCCGACCTCAGATAACAGAGACTTCTATTCCGGAAACGGCTACTATTCGTTCTCGAGCACTGCTGTACGAGTTTCGGGAGCTTATTCCAGAATCGTCAGCTATGACAGAGCCTACGGTATTCCCGACGGCTTCAAGGACAATATGTCGCTTCTCTCACCTAGCTACTTCAACGAGGTATTCGGCGAGGCTGCTTCAAACTACAAGTCGGCAGGACTGAGCGGCATCTCGATCGGCTCGCTGACAACGTCACTCTACGGCGACTACGGCAAAAAGGGAATTTCAAGACACGACGCCATGAATCTCCTTACCGAGAGCTACGGAAAAATCAACGAGAAGCTCGAAAACGGCATTCTCGCCGACAGCGCAAACGCTTATGCGCTCCCCTATGTGAACCATATCACTGGCGTTCCCGTAACCTCGAGCCGCTTCGATATGTTCGATGAGGACATTCCGTTCTATCAGCTGGTAATGCACGGAGTTATTCCGTATTCGACTACGGCTGTAAACGGAAGCGCAGACTCGGAAACTCTCCTCCTTATGGCAGTCGCTACGGGAAGCAACCTCAGCTACGATATGATCCATGAGGAAACAAGTACTCTCAAGGATACCGAGTACGACATCTACTACTACGCTAACTACGAAAGCTGGCTCGAGACCGCTTCGGCAGAGTATAAGCTCGTTTCATCTATTCTCGCCGACGTCAGCGACTGCACGATTGCAGATTATCAGGTCAGCGATGACGACAGCCTTATTACTGCGACCTACTCCGACGGAACTGTCATCAGAGTAGACCTCGAGAACAAGGTTATCGACCATAACGGAACAGAATATAATCTGTCTGAATATGCAGAAGAAGGAGGTATTCAGTTCTGATGAGCAAGGCTGATGTAAAGGCAGGCAAAAAAGCAAGAAAAAAGCTTGCCTACGAAAAGAAAAAAGTCCTCTACGGCTACGGCTTCATAGGGCTGTGGATGATCGGTACACTCATTTTCTTCATTGTACCGCTCGTAAAATCATTCTGGTACTCTGTTAACGATGTTTCGATCGGCGAGGGCGAGATGATTACAGAATGGGTCGGTCTCAAGAACTATGACTACGTTCTGACAGTCGATGAGAATTATGCCGACTATCTCAAAAATACGCTTCTTGAAACTCTGTGGAAAACTCCGCTTATCATTATCTTCTCACTCTTCATTGCGGTGATCCTCAATCAGAAATTCAAGGGAAGAACCTTTGCAAGAGCAATTTTCTTCCTCCCCGTAATCATTGCTACGGGACCCGTTTACAAAATCATCAACGGCGATATGGGCGCTACCGGAAATACAGGCGCAGGTCAGTTCTCGACAATGTTCTCGACCGACCTCGTCGGAGAGCTTATGCAGTTCCTCGGAATTTACGGTCTCAGCGACAACATGAGTACCCTCATCCAGACGGTTGCCGACAATATCTTCGGTATCGTGTGGAGCGCAGGCATCCAGATCCTCCTCTTCCTTGCGGCATTGCAGAACATCCCGCCGTCCGCAAAGGAAGCAGCTCAGATGGAAGGAGCTACTGCGTGGGAGTACTTCTGGAAGATCACTTTCCCCTATGTAAGCCCGTTTATCCTCGCAAACCTCATTTTCACGGTTATTGATTCGTTCACAAGCCCCACAAACCAGGTTATGGGACGAATCCAGACAATGAAGGAAGGCTGGTTCTTCGGATATGCCTCGGCAATGGCGTGGATATATTTCGGAATCGTGCTTGTTGCGATCGCAGTTATAACACTTATAGTAAATAAATTCATTTACTATGAGGTTGATTAAGGAGGTGCGGATTTATGTCAGATACTAATACTACAGCGGTTGCCGAAGAAAAGGTTATCGGCAACGGCATGAGCAAAAAGCAGGCGAAGAAAATCCGCATGCAGACTATGACCAAGCAGGAGATAGGCTACCTCAGACGTAAGGCTGCGGTTGAAAAGGTATGGCCGATTTTCAGATTTATCATAATCTTCGGACTGAGCTTCGTAATTCTCTATCCGCTTATCTACATGGTAAGCTGTACGTTCCGTGAGAGATCCGATATGAGCGATCCGACTGTAATGTGGGTTCCGAGAAACTATACGCTTCAGGTTCTCAAGGAGACCATCAAGGCTATGGACTTCTGGAATACTCTGAAAAATACTCTTGTGCTTAACATCGGCTGCTCGCTGGTACAGGTTATCTCCTGTGCAATAACAGGCTACGGCTTTGCACGATTCAAGTTCAAGGGCAAGGGACTCCTCTTCGGAATCGTAATCATGATGATTCTCGTTCCGACGCAGGTTATCTCGCTTCCGCTCTACACACAGTTCAGATATTTCGGAATAAAGGGACTGTTCTCGATCAACCTTATCGACTCTATGGCAACGATGTATCTTCCTGCACTTACCGCAAACGGAATCCGTTCAGGACTTATGATACTTATCTTCCGTCAGTTCTTCAAGGGACTCCCGAAGGAGCTTGAGGACGCCGCTTACATTGACGGCTGCGGACCGTTCAAGACTTTCGTAAGAGTAATGATTCCGAACGCAGCGTCAGCATTCCTTACCGTATTCCTTTTCTCGGTAGTATGGTACTGGAACGACTACTATGTAAGCTCGACATTCTTTACAAACAATCAGACTGTAGCTCTTATGCTTCAGAATCTGGATTCACAGCTGAAGATCGCACTTTTCAACGACGCAACGGTGGAGATAAGTCCCCGTGAGCAGATCGTATGGAAGGAAGCAGGCTGTCTGCTGTCGATTCTTCCGATTCTCGTGCTTTATACCTGCTTGCAGAAGCATTTCACAGAGGGTATTGAGCGTTCGGGACTTGTCGGATAATAAAACAGAGCAAAAAATAAATCCGGACGCTTTGATATGCGTTCGGATTTTTTTGTATTACAGGATAAAACAAATCAGGGGACGCCCTCTCTTGCAGGGCGTCCCCTCTTAAAAAACAGTCCGCCGGACTGTTTTTTAATTCACCCCTTGCGGAGCGCTTTTCAAGGCAAAGAGTTTCGCTCTCTGCGGAGAGCGACAAGGGACGCTGTCCCTTGACCCTGCCAGCCTTTTGAAAAAGGCTGGACCGAAAACTTCTTCTTTTTGTCACTCGTTGTTCATGGTATTTATAAACGCCGCCGGATTATAGCATACGCCGAGATAGCGAACCTCAAAGTGACAATGATTTCCGGTGGAGTTGCCTGTGTTGCCGACTCCTGCAATAAGCTGACCTCTTGTAACGGTCTGACCCTCGGATGCGAAAAGCACGCTGCAATGACCGTAAACCGTCTGATAACCGTTCAGATGGTCGATCATGACGAAATAGCCGTAGCCTCCGGGATTCCAGCCTGCCGAGACAACAACTCCGTCCGCAGCAGCATATATATCCGTACCCGCAGCCGCAGCGATATCCAGTCCCTTGTGATTTCTGTCGCTGAGGAACGGGTCGCTGATATATCCGCCGTCAACAGGCCATCCGAACTCACCGCTTCCCGTGAGAACAGTCGAGGAGTCCGCAGGCTTAGCGGTATAGGTACCTATGCCGATCTGCTCGACAACAGGCTCCTTGGTGATCTCGGAGCTTACGACCTTGCGTGCACGCTCGATACCGTCGATATAGGTAACCTCGACATTGCTTCGGCGTTCGCCGCGCTCTCCCTTGACGAGGACAGCGGATGTGCCGACGTTGAGCGAGCTTGTTTCGACCTCGATCGTCTCATAGTCGAGGAAGGAGAGAGTCTCCATCTCACGGACATACTGAATCGGGAGATAGCTCTCAGTTTTCGTAATAGTAACGATATCGCCCTCCTCGCAGCTGTCGGTGATGCCCGGGTTGAGTTCAAGGAATTTATCGAGCTTCATATTATGCTTCATGCAGATAACAAGAGGAGAGTCATCCTTCTGGACGACATAGGTACCCGTAGTCTGCTTTTTCGAGGTAAGAAGCGAAATAGCCTCATCCTCGGTCATAACGCTGTCAGTGAGATAGATACCGTTTGTGTATTCGATCTTATTCTTGAATGAGATATCTTTGACAACGCCCTCAGTCTCGTAATTCAGGAGGATATCCGTGAGAGTATTCTCGACAGGCTCCTTGTCCTTTACAGCTCCGATAAAATCGCCGTCGATATAGATTCCGTAGGCTTCCGTAAGCTCCTGGTCAGAGACAGCAAGCATCTCGTCGGCAAGCTCGGCAGCGTTAACGAAATTCTCGTTGTCAGAGATTATTCTGAGTGAAAATCTCGGAGAAAAGTCGATAGTTTCGTCGCCCTCGGAATAGGAGATTCTCTGCTGAACCTCACGGGCGGCGTTATCGAAATCGGCTTCGGCTGAGATGATACCGATCTCCTTGCCGTTGTACTCGACGCAGATACCGTACTCCAGACCCGAGCCGTAGCGTACAACTCCGATTAAGAAAGCGGCGGAGACAATCGGCAGGATATAGTTAAAGGCAGTATAGCACACGCCCTCCTCGCCGAAGAGGTAAGAGCCGATGCATCTGATAAGCTCCTTGGTGTAGGCTTTTCTGCCTGCTTTTTTAGCACGTCTGAGGGATTTCTGCATATCGGCGGTAAGCTTGTTCCTCTTTCTGAAAGGTGAGACGGCCGCCTTGAGCAGCCACTCCACGCCCTTCATGAGGGAAAGAGCAAGCCCGTACATTTCTGAGCAGATAAATTTCAGACCTTTGATAATTCCGAGCAGAACGGCAGCAAGAACCTTTACTCCGCACATACCCAGACCTGAAAAAATACCGGTGAATCCTCTTTGCAGTTTCTGAAATCCGCTTATGCCTGAAACGTCCATTGCCTTTCTGGAATCGGCGGCAGGGGGATTACTGATATTATCTGAATCGTCCTGCACATTTTCAAGACGTTCCTTATCCATAAAAACAGCTCCTTTCGCTCAGCGGTTACAAAATAACGCTGAAAGATTACAAATCAGTTACACTGTAATAATTATAGCAACCCGCCCCTGAAAAACAACTCAAAATCAGGAGTTTTTTCTGAATTGCTATGTATTTCGTGAAACTGCACAAAGATTCAGATGATTCAAAGAAAAAGTTTATTTCATGTGATATGCATAATCGAGCATTTCGGGGGTATAGTTTTCCAGCTTTTCCAGAAGCGGAAGAACGTCCTTTCGTGCGGAGTCAAGGTCGTGCTCGAGATAGTTGCCGCACTCGACAGCCGAATTGCCGGGAATCTCGCCGCTGAACTCAGCGATAAAGCTGTAAGCCTCCTTGACGAGGGTAATAGCGTCCTCATGAGGGAGATTTCTGGTGAGCAGATAGAAGCCCGTGCGGCATCCCATGGGACCGACATAGATTACGTTAGCTCCGAAGCGTGAATTTCTTGCAAAGGTAGCGAAAAGGTGCTCGATAGTGTGGAGCGACGGATTCGAGACATAGACTCCGCCGTTGGGTCTAACCATGCGGACATCGTAGGTTACGATATCTCCGTCGATTCGTGAGATGTACATACCCACGCCGAATTTAGTGTGGTCTACCTGAAAGCTTGCGATTTTTTTCATATGATTTACCTCCGTAAGTTATGTAAACAGCTCCTCAATGTCCCGGGGAATGGGAGAGGTGACTGTTATATTTTCGCCTGAGAGCGGCTCAGTGAACGAGAGCTGACCGCAGTGGAGAGCCTGTCTGGGGATGTCACAGCGCAGACCGCCGTACATATCGTCTCCGGCGAGAGGATGTCCGATATGTGAGAAATGAACTCTTATCTGATGAGTTCTGCCCGTTTCGAGGTGAATTTCCTCGAGGGAATATTTCTCATTGAATTTCAGCCGTTTGAAGTGAGTCACGGCATTCTGACCGTCGGAGCGCACACAGCGGAGAATAATCGACTCCTGCTGACGGGCAATGGGAGCGTCGATAGTTCCCGATTCGTCGGTAATTCCGTGAACTGCGGCGAAATAGACCTTTTCGCAGCTGCCCTGAAGCAGATTAGCCGAGTGAGCGTTCTTAGCAACGATACAAAGTCCCGACGTATCACGGTCGAGTCTGTTTACGGGACGAAAGGTGAGTCCCGGATAGCGGAAAGCGAAGAAGTTTCCCAGCGTATCGCCCTGATGCTTTATCGACGGATGAACAGGCATACCGCCGGGCTTGTCGAATACCACAAGGTTTTCGTTCTCAAACACAACAGGAACGCTGAGACTGCCGTTCGGCTCGAGAGTTGTTTCGTCAGGATTCCTGAGCACGATCACGTCTCCGGGGAAAACCGTGTCGATACTGCGGACGAGCTGACCGTCACGGGTTATCCCCATATCCAGCCGTTTGAGCTTTGTCAGCAGGCGGCGTGAAACGCCTTTTTGTCCGAGCAGGAAGCTCTGGAGCGTGAGCGGCTTGTCCGAGGTTACAGTCAGTTTTATTTCTTTCAAGATACTCGTCCTCCTTGATACTGATACTGATAAAGAGCGCCGTTGAAACAAAGAGCTTCGGCAGCAGAAACGGAATTGTTACAATAAGAAGCATGGGCGCAGCATACCGCAGGAAAATTTTCAGCAGAGTTGCTCTTCTGTGTTTCATGAAGCTAAAAGAGTTCCTGACGATGCTGAAAACGCTCTGTTTCGGGAAATGCACCAGCAGATACGGAACGGCAGTCATAGCGAGCTTCGCCCATATCCACAGCCCGACGGAAACAAGAGTCATAACGGCTGCATGAACCGACATAAAAAGCCGGAAGTCGTCGGAATTCTCGATTCCGTCCGAGACAAGCGAAAAAACGGTCGAGCCAAAAAACATCGCAGGCAGGAGAAAAATCATTCCTGCAAGCTTCGTGAGAAGCAGAGCAGCAAGGCTTCTGCCGTAGATTTTTCCGCTGAGAAGGACTCCCGAAACCGAGATACTCCGACGCTTTTTCCTGTCGCTGCAAAGCTCCGTGAACCAGTATGCACAAGCATAGGAAAGGGGAGCTGTTGTGAGATATCTGAGAACCATGCAGACAAGGGTTACAGCCTGACGGACAGGGCTTTCCCCCGTAAAAAGACCTATGGGAGTCGTTTCGCCGACATATAGGATAACGCTGAGAAGCGCAGCCTCGGCGAGACGGAAGAAAAGCTCCGTTCCCAGAAACATAAGGCAGACGAGAAGAGCCTTCATGCGATTGTTTTTCAGCAGATTGCCCGAGTATTCAGCCAGTTGCCTGAGCTTCATAATAAATGCGCCTCCTGAAAGATTTTTCAGATATTATGAGGCAATACAGGGAAATTTATTCATAAAAGGAAATTTCATCAGAATAGGAATAATCATCCGCCTCAGGTATCTTCTCGTAGGGGACGATTCCGAGGATCTCAAAAGCCTGAGAGTTCAGCCACATTGCGGCAGTCACTATGATCTCGAAGCCCTCGCCGGGTGCTGGAGTGAGCTGCTTGGGGTCGTATTTGGGGATTCCGAAGCAGGAGAGCATATTCGAGATGAGTCCGGCATGAGTTATCACAGCGCAGTGAGTAAGCCCCTCGTTCATCATGTCCATTATGATTTCGTGGAGAGCCTTATATGTACGGGCAGTAAGCTCCTCGAGGCTCTCGCCGCCGGGAGGACGGTTGTCCTTGCCGCCCTGAAGCCATGCCTGATAGTCCTCGCGCTCGATAAGCTCCTTAACGTTCTTGTTCTCGAAGATACCCATATCCAGCTCACGGAGATCGTCAACGACGCACATTTCCGTTGCAGGAAAGAGGATGTCCGCAGTCTCGGTGCATCTCTTCAGCGGAGACGAATAGACCTTGTGGACAACAGGATAGTCGAACTCATCCATTTTGGCGCAAAGCTCGCTTGCTCCCTTATCCGAGAGCGGAAGGTCTGTTTTTCCTATGTAGATACCTTTTTCATTAGCCTCGGTCAGACCGTGGCGGATAAAGCTGATTCTGTAGCCTTTCATATAAGCTCCTTTCAATTTACACAGCGGATATTGTTAATCTGCACAAAAGCAGACTTTAAAATTTGGCTGCTTGGTAAAAGTGACGAAAAAATGCCTGAATCCGCTGAATTCTTCCATATTTCATCATATTTACATATTATACGCTTTGTATTATAATATTAATGCGGATTATTTATTGCAGGGCGAACACTGTTCGTCCTTCATTTTGATTTTATATACATCTTTCAGGAGGAAATGACATGAATTCCGATTTTGCGAGAATAATTACCCTACAGAGAAAAGAGAGAAATATCAGTCAGAAGCAGGCTGCGGCGGATCTGGGGATCTCACAGGCGCTTCTTTCACATTATGAAAAGGGAATCAGAGAGTGCGGACTAAATTTCCTCGTGAAGATTGCGGACTATTACAATGTTTCATGCGACTATCTGCTGGGAAGAACTCCTGAGCCGGAGGGAAAAATAATCTCCGCCGAAAGTCTCCCCGACGACGACGGAAACAATAAGCTTAATACGGATTCACCCGAAATCGTGAGTCTCAACCGCCGTATAATCAACAATTCGATAAGCCTGCTGTTCAGTCTGGCGCAGAAAACAGGCAGTATCACCCTGATCAAGGAGGTTTCCTCGTATCTGATGCTGTCGGTGTACAAGCTGTTCCGGATCATATACAATGCCAATCCGAAGAATGACCAGAAGCTGTTCAGGATTCCCAAGGTTATCGCAAACGACAGCGCAAATGCGATAATATCCATGAGCGAGGCGGACGCCAAGGCGGCTTCCTGCGGAATTCCTCTGGACGGGAATGACTGCGTAACGAACATGGATACGCTGTATATCACAACGGCGACGCTCTCGCAGGACTATGCGCCGTATGCTTCGTCAATGCTGAATC
The DNA here is from genome assembly GCA_017463375.1 of Ruminococcus sp. Classification (GTDB taxonomy): domain Bacteria; phylum Bacillota; class Clostridia; order Oscillospirales; family Ruminococcaceae; genus Ruminococcus. Next base: position 23,819 of record JAFTPG010000026.1, read on the forward strand.
TCATCCAGCAGAGCGAGGACAGCATCGAGCGTACCCGAAAGAAATTCAGAAGCGGCAGAAGATAGTTCTGCCAAAAGCTTATACTATTGTACCATTTTTCAGTGCAAATTAAAAGAGCTTTTTTGAAATTTTCGCAAGATTTTCAAAACTCTGCGAATTTCCGTGATTTGTGAGTGTTTAACAATCACCGGTAATGTTATTTGTGCATAATATAAAATATCGGACTATCCACTTGACAGCGGACAATGATTGTGATATCCTAATTTTATAAGCTGTAAACTGTTGAGGAAGAGTAAGTAGCGGACGAGTTTGTCAGTCTCAGAGAACCGCCGGCGGTGTGAGTGCGGTATTGACAGCGGCTGTGAATGGACTTCCGAGGGCGAGCTGAAAAGGTGTGCAGTCGTTTTGACGATTCGCACCTCAGTAGGCAAGACGTGGTGATTTTACGTTACAGAAATCGGTGTATCGTATAGGTACACTGCTGAGAGGACGCTTTCAGAGCGTCAAGCGGGGTGGCACCGCAGAAGCAGAGTTATCGCTTCTGTCCCGGCAATAATTGTCGGGACGGGAGCTTTTTGTTTTATCCCGAAGCCTACTACCGAAAGGAGCTATTATTATGTCAAATGAAAAAATTCCTTACAAAATCTATCTTGAAGAAAGCGAAATGCCTAAGCAGTGGTATAACGTCCGTGCCGATATGGAGAAAAAGCCTGCGCCGCTTCTCAATCCGGCAACAGGCAAGCCGATGACGGCTGAGGAGCTGGGACACGTTTTCTGCGATGAGCTTGTCAAGCAGGAGCTTGATGATACCAGCAGATATATTGATATTCCCGAGGAGATTCAGGACTTCTATAAGATGTACCGTCCGTCTCCGCTTGTAAGAGCATATTGCCTTGAAAAGGCTCTCGGAACTCCGGCAAAGATCTACTACAAATTCGAGGGAAACAATACAAGCGGAAGCCACAAGCTCAATTCCGCAATCGCACAGGCTTACTACGCTAAGAAGCAGGGACTCAAGGGAGTTACTACCGAGACCGGTGCAGGTCAGTGGGGAACAGCCCTTTCAATGGCATGCTCTTATTTCGACCTCGACTGTCAGGTTTACATGGTTAAGGTTTCCTACGAGCAGAAGCCCTTCCGCCGTGAGGTAATGAGAACCTATGGCGCCAATGTTACTCCCTCTCCGTCAATGAATACAGAGGTCGGCAGACAGATCAACGCTGAATTTCCCGGAACAAACGGAAGTCTCGGCTGTGCTATCTCCGAAGCCGTTGAGGCAGCGTCTGCTCAGGAGGGCTATCGTTATGTTCTCGGAAGCGTGCTCTCACAGGTACTCCTCCACCAGACTGTGATCGGACTTGAGACGAAAACTGCTATGGATAAGTACGGAATCAAGCCTGATCTCATCATCGGCTGTGCAGGCGGCGGCTCGAACCTCGGAGGACTCATTTCACCGTTCATGGGCGAGAAGCTCCGCGGCGAAGCTGACTATAAATTCATTGCAGTTGAGCCTGCGTCCTGTCCGAGCCTTACAAGAGGTGTTTACGCTTACGACTACTGCGACACGGGAAAGGTTTGCCCTCTCCAGAAGATGTACACTCTCGGAAGCGGCTTCATGCCGTCGTCCAGCCACGCAGGCGGTCTGAGATATCACGGAATGAGCGCAACTCTCTCCGAGCTTTACGATCAGGGCCTTATGGAGGCTGTCTCAGTTGAGCAGACCTCAGTATTCGACGCCGCAGTCAAGTTCGCAAGAGTAGAGGGAATCCTCCCTGCCCCCGAGAGCAGCCACGCTATCAAGGTTGCGATCGACGAGGCTCTCAAGTGCAAGGAGACAGGCGAGGAGAAAACTATTCTCTTCGGTCTTACAGGTACGGGATATTTCGATATGTTCGCTTATGAGAGATTCAATAACGGCGAAATGTCTGATTATATTCCTACGGACGAGGAGATTGCGGCTGCTGTGGCTAAGCTGCCTAAGTTCTGATACTATTATATATAGAAGCTGAATGCGATTATAGTTGAAATTTAACGGACAGCTGTAAAGCGCGGAAGTTAATTTTTAAACTACAATGTTTATGTATTACGCTATTCGATTGTAGGGGCAGCCCTTGCGGCTGCCCGTAGGTAGATTATAACGTTATTGCGGTCGACCGCAAGGGTCGACCCTACAAAAATTGTTTGCAATCACCTGTTTGTGCGAGTTTTGAACATATTCACAAAAAAGTTACAAAAGAATTTTCCGGAAACTCTTGCAACTCTGTAAGGAGTATGGTATAATTTCAGAGTTGAGTACGGCGGTTGCTGTACTGACTGCAACAGATATGCGAGGAAGCGGAAGGTTGCTGACGGTATGTCAGGTAATTTCCGTGGAGTATGTCCGACAAACGGGCGATTGGGATAGTGGACACAGTTTGTGGTTTAGTTTTTGCAGCTTGCGTATGCGTTAACTATGCCCATTTTGTGCTTTGACGGCTTGATCACTCGGAAAACCATATAGTTTTTCGAGTTTTTTTATCAGATGAACCGTGAAACACACGGGAACGTGTGAAGTCCCAGAGGAGAGTGTCTCTCCGCCCCCATAAAATATCTCAAGGAGGCGAAAAAAGTGGCAGTCAACGAAAAAATCAGATTCAAGATCAAGGGTTACGATCACGCTACTGTTGATATTGCAGCAGCTAAGATCGTTGAGGCAGCTAAGAGAAGCGGTGCTAGAGTTTCAGGTCCTATTCCGCTCCCTACTGATAAGGAAGTTGTTACAATTCTCCGTGCTGTTCATAAGTACAAGGACAGCCGTGAGCAGTTCGAGATGAGAACTCACAAGAGACTCGTAGACGTAATCCGTCCTACAGACAAGACAACAGCTGCTCTTGATAAGCTTGAAATCCCCGCAGGCGTAGACGTTGTTATGGAAGTTAAGTAATTCCATTACGCCCCAGAATACCGCAGTGGGATGCGGAATGGCGGTAGTCCGTCGGTTATGTTGGCGGAAGTCAACCAATAATCTATAGGAGGAAATGCAAAATGCAGAAAGGTATTATCGGTAAGAAAATCGGTATGACCCAGATTTTCGACGAAGCAGGAAGAATGATTCCTGTAACAGTTGTAGAAGCAGGCCCCTGCGTCGTTGTACAGAAGAAAACTGTTGAAAACGACGGTTATGCAGCTCTTCAGCTTGGTTACGGCGATGTTAAGGTTCAGAGAGTGAACAAGCCTATGAAGGGTCACTTCGACAAGGCTGACGTTGCTTGCAAGGCAACTCTCAAGGAGTTCAGACTCGATGACTGTGACTCACTTAACGTTGGCGACATCGTAAAGGCTGATACTTTTGCAGTAGGCGACGCAATCGACGTTGTCGGCATCAGCAAGGGTAAGGGCTTCCAGGGCGCAATCAAGCGTCACAACCAGCACAGACTCAAGGAAACTCACGGTACAGGTCCTGTTCACAGACAGGCTGGATCAATGGGTGCGTGCTCATCTCCCTCAAGAATCTACAAGGGTAAGGGCATGGCTGGTCACATGGGCGCAGAGCAGGTTACTGTTCAGAATCTCGAAGTAGTTAAAATAGACGCAGAAAACAACCTCATCGCTATCAAGGGTGCTGTTCCGGGTCCTAAGGGCGGAATCGTTTATATCGTTGACAGCGTTAAGGCATAAGGAAGGAGGAAGCATCAATGTCTACAATTTCAGTATTTGATATGACAGGTAAGCAGGTTTCCGAGACAGAGCTTTCAGACGCAGTGTTCGGAATTACTCCCAACGAAGCTGTTATGCACGCAATGGTTGTTAATTACCTCGCTAACCAGAGACAGGGTACACAGTCAACTCTTACTCGTACAGAAGTAAGCGGCGGCGGAAGAAAGCCCTGGAGACAGAAGGGCACAGGTCATGCAAGACAGGGCTCAACACGTGCTCCTCAGTGGTACCACGGCGGAGTTGCTCTTGGCCCGAAGCCCAGAGATTACAGCTACTCGCTCAACAAGAAGGTAAGAAGACTCGCTATGAAGTCTGCTCTTTCAACAAAGGTTCTCGATAACAACATGATCGTTCTCGACGCTCTCAATCTTGAGAACTACAAGACAAAGACTGTTGTTGAAATGCTCAAGGCACTCGGCGTTGAGGGCAAGGCTCTTATCGTAACAGCAGAGGCTGACAGCAAGGTTATCAAGAGTGCAGCAAACATCCCCGGCGTTAAGACAGCTGCTGTAAACACTCTTAATGTATACGACATCCTCAACTACGATAAGTTCATCGTTGTTAAGAATGCCGTTGGAAAAATCGAGGAGGTGTACGCATAATGAAAGCACCGCAGGATATCATTTTAAAGCCCGTTATCACTGAAAAGAGCATGGACGGACTTCAGGTAGGAAAGTACACCTTCAAGGTTGCTACAGATGCCAACAAGACAGAAATCAAGAGCGCTGTTGAGAAGCTCTTCGGCGTAAAGGTTGCTAAGGTTAATACTATGAACTGCACAGGACGTACAAAGCGTGTAGGCAGATACGTTGGCAAGAAGTCTGATTGGAAGAAGGCTATCATTACTCTTACAGAGGATTCCAAGACAATCGAATTCTTCGACGGTATGTATTAATAGATACACCGTAAATCAGACAAGGTATGGGAGTAATGCTCCCGCAAAAACGCATTTTTAAGGAGTGAAATATAATGGCTATTAAAAGCTACAAGCCTACGACACCGTCGAGACGTCAGATGACTGTAACTGACTACTCACAGCTGTCAAAGGTTGAGCCGGAGAAGAGCTTGCTCGAGCCGATGAAGAAAAAGTCGGGTAGAAACAGCTACGGCAGAATCACAGTTCGCCACAGAGGCGGCGGTAACAGAAGAAAGTACCGTATTATAGATTTCAAGCGTAACAAGGATAACATGACAGCTACTGTTATGACTCTTGAGTACGATCCCAACAGAAGCGCATTTATCGCTCTCGTTCAGTACGAGGACGGCGAGAAGAGATACATCCTCGCTCCCAACGGACTCAAGGTTGGCGATAAGATCATGTCAGGTCCCGAGGCTGATATCAAGCCCGGTAATGCACTTCAGCTTTCAGATATCCCCGTTGGTACATTTATCCACGCTATCGAGCTTTATCCCGGCAAGGGCGCTCAGCTCGTAAGAAGCGCAGGTAACATGGCTCAGCTTATGGGTAAGGAAGGCGCTTACGCTCTCGTAAGACTCCCTTCAGGCGAGATGAGAAAGGTTCCGATCGGATGCAAGGCTGCAATCGGTCAGGTATCAAACATCGACCACGAAAACGTAAACTACGGTAAGGCTGGCCGTGTGAGAAACATGGGCTGGAGACCTACTGTAAGAGGTTCTGTAATGAACCCCTGCGATCACCCGCACGGTGGTGGTGAGGGTAAATCACCTATCGGTCGTCCCGGACCTGTTACTCCTTGGGGTAAGCCGGCTCTCGGATACAAGACTCGTAAGAAGCACCACAGAACAGACAAGTTTATCGTAAAGCGCCGCAACGGCAAATAATCTGAAAGGAGGAACTGATTAATGAGCAGAAGCATTAAAAAGGGACCTTATGTCCAGGAGGTTCTTCTTAAGAGGGTTGTGGCTATGAACGAGGCAGGCGAAAAGAAGGTTCTTAAAACCTGGAGCCGTTCATCAACAATATTCCCTGATTTCGTAGGACACACATTCGCTGTACATGACGGCCGCAAGCACGTTCCGGTATATGTAACAGAGGATATGGTTGGTCACAAGCTCGGCGAGTTTGCACCTACAAGAACATATAAGGGTCACGCAGGCTCAAAGACATCAAACAACGGTAAGAAATAAGCGGAAGGAGGAGTTCAGATGGAAGCAAGAGCTTATTTAAGAAATGCTCGCATATCACCCAGAAAGGTACAGATTGTTCTTGATCTCATCAGAAACAAGCCTGTAGACATCGCTTTGGCTACTTTAGATCTTACTCCGAAGGCTGCAAGTCCTATCGTTGCTAAGCTCGTTAAGTCCGCTATGGCAAATGCTGAGAACAACTTCAGCATGGATAAGGATAACCTCTATGTTGCAGAGTGCTTCGTAACACCGGGCCCTGTAATGAAGAGAATCATGCCTAGAGCTCAGGGCAGAGCATTTAGAATTTTAAAGAGAACATCACACATCACAGTTGTTCTTAAAGAAAAAGAATAATCCCAAGGAGGTTTGAATAATGGGCCAGAAAGTTAATCCGCACGGTCTTCGTGTCGGCGTTATTAAAGATTGGGATTCACGCTGGTATGCCAACAAGGCAGATTTCGGCGACACTCTTGTTGAGGACTACAATGTTCGTAACTTCATTAAGAAGAGCTTGTATGCAGCAGGTGTTCCGAGAATCGAAATCGAGCGTTTCGCCGATAAGGTTAGAATCCACATTCACTGCGCAAAGCCGGGTATCGTAATCGGCAGAGGCGGTGCTGAAATCGAAAAGCTGAGAGTAAAGCTCGAGGCTATGATGAAGAAGCAGGTTTTCATCAACATCATTGAAGTAAAGCAGCCCGATATGAATTCACAGCTCGTTGCTGAGAAGATCGCTCTCGACCTCGAGAACAGAGTATCCTTCAGAAGAGCTATGAAGCAGTCAATCGGCAGATCAATGAGACTCGGCGCAAAGGGTATCAAGGTTAAGGTATCAGGCAGACTTGCCGGCGCTGAAATCGCAAGAAGCGAGAGCTACCACGAGGGTACAATTCCGCTCCAGACAATCCGTGCAGATATCGACTACGGTTTCGCTGAGGCTGATACAACCTACGGAAAGCTCGGCGTAAAGGTTTGGATCTACAAGGGCGAGGTTCTCAAGGGCGACGCTGCTAAGGCTGCCGAGAAGAGAGAGAAGCTCGAAAGAAAGAGCGAGCCTAGAAACAACGACAGACGTCGCCGTGACGACAGACGTGACGGAAACAGACGTAACGGCAACTTTAACAGAGGTCGTGATTCAAGAAAAGAAGGAGGTAATCAGTAATGCTGCTTCCAAAGAGAGTTAAGTACCGCAGAGTCCACAGAGGACGTCTGAAGGGTAAGGCATACAGAGGAAACAAGGTTAGCTACGGTGATTACGGTCTCCAGGCACTTGAGCCGGCTTGGATTACTTCCAACCAGATTGAGTCCGCCCGTATCGCTATGACTCGTTACATCAAGAGAGGCGGTCAGGTTTGGATCAAGATTTTCCCTGACAAGCCTATCACAGAGAAGCCCGCTGAGACTCGAATGGGTTCAGGTAAGGGTTCACCCGAGTACTGGGTAGCAGTTGTAAAGCCCGGCAGAGTTCTTTTTGAAATCAAGGGCGTTGCAGAGGAAACTGCAAGAGAAGCTATGCGTCTCGCTATGCACAAGCTTCCTATCAAGTGTAAATTCGTAACTAAGGCAGAGCAGGAGGTTGAGCAGTAATGAAGGCATCAGAAATCAGAGAAATGTCTGTTGACGAACTCAATGAGAAGCTTGTCAGCCTGAAGGAAGAGCTTTTTGCGCTCCGCTTTCAGCTTGCTGTAAATCAGCTCGAAAATACAGCTCGTCTCAAGGCTGTAAAGAAGGATATTGCCCGCATCAAGACAACTCTGCGCGCTGCAGAGATTGCTGCTGAGCAGTAAGAAAGGGAGGATTTAGCTAATGTCTACTGAGAGAAACCTTAGAAAAACAAGAGTAGGTAAGGTTGTAAGCGATAAGATGGATAAGACCGTCGTAGTTGCTATCGTTGATAACGTTAAACACCCGCTTTATAAGAAAATCATCAAGAGAACCGTAAAGCTCAAGGCTCACGATGAGATGAATGAGTGCAAGATCGGTGATCGCGTTGAGGTTATGGAAACACGTCCGCTTTCAAAGGATAAGAGATGGCGTGTAACAAACATTATCGAAAGAGCTAAGTAATTTTTGATAGAAGCTTTATGCTTGAAAGGAGGAACTCGCTGTGATACAGATGCAGACTTATTTAAAGGTCGCTGACAACACAGGCGCTAAGGAGCTTATGTGTATCAGAGTTCTGGGAGGTACACGCAGAAGATATGCAAATATCGGCGATGTAGTAGTTGCTTCAGTTAAGAAAGCAACACCCGGAGGCGTTGTAAAGAAGGGCGATGTTGTAAAGGCAGTTATCGTTCGTTCAGCAAAGGGTCTCAGAAGAGAGGATGGAACATACATCCGTTTCGACGAGAACGCTGCTGTAATTATTAAGGAAGATAAGAATCCTAAGGGAACCCGTATTTTCGGACCTGTTGCTAAGGAGCTCCGTGAGAAGGAGTATACAAAGATCCTCAGCCTGGCTCCCGAGGTACTTTAATGGAGGTGTCATAGAGATGAGTAAAGTTCATGTAAAAACAGGTGACACTGTAGTTCTCCTTACAGGTAAGTATGAGGATAAGTTCGAGAAGAACGGCGACAGAAAGACCGGTAAGGTTGTAGAGGTAAGCCCTAAGGAGGGCAAGGTAATCGTTGAGGGAATCAACGTTATCACAAAGCACGTTAAGCCTACAAGAATGGGCGAAAAGGGCGGCATCATCAAGACAGAGGCTCCCGTTTACGCTTCAAAGGTTCAGCTTGTTTGCCCGAAGTGCGGCAAGCCTACAAGAGTAGGCCACGTTATCGAGGACGACAAGAAGCTCCGTGTTTGCAAGAAATGCGGCAAGTCATTTAACTAAGAAAGAGGAGAAACGACATGGCTAGATTAAAGGAATATTATGTTAGCACCGTTGCTCCTGCAATGATGAAGAAATTCAACTACAAGAGCGTAATGCAGATTCCTAAGCTTGACAAGGTAGTAATCAATGTCGGCGCAGGAGAGGCAAAGGATAACGCAAAGGTTATCGACGCTATCATGACTGACCTCGCAGCAATCACAGGTCAGAAGCCCGTAGTATGCAGAGCTAAGAAGTCAGTTGCTAACTTCAAGCTTCGTGAGGGAATGCCTATCGGCGTTAAGGTAACACTCAGAGGCGAAAAAATGTATGAATTCGTAGATAAGCTCTTTAATGTTGCTTTCCCTCGTGTTCGTGACTTCAGAGGAATCAACGGCAACTCATTTGACGGCAAGGGTAACTATTCTACAGGTATCAAGGAGCAGCTCATTTTCCCTGAGATCGAGTACGACAAGATCGACAAGGTAAGAGGAATGGATATCAACTTCATCACAACAGCAATGACTGATGAAGAGGCTAAAGAGCTCCTTACACTTATGGGCGCTCCGTTCGTTAAGTAATCAGGGAGGAAAAATAAATGGCTAAGAAGGCAATGATCAATAAGCAGCAGAAGACTCCCAAGTATTCCACAAGAGCATACAACAGATGCAAGATTTGTGGCAGACCGCACGCTTATCTGAGAAAGTTCGGCATTTGCCGTATCTGCTTCAGAGAGCTGGCACACGACGGTCAGATTCCGGGTGTTAAGAAAGCAAGCTGGTAAAATACAAAAAGGAGGTCATTCGGCATGCAGATTACCGATACAATAGCAGATCTTTTAACAAGAATTCGTAATGCGAATACTGCAAAGCACGCCACAGTTGACGTTCCCGCTTCAAATGTAAAGAAGGCAATTACACAGATTCTCGTAGACGAGGGTTATGTAAAGGGCTTCCAGCTCATTGAGGACGGAAAGCAGGGTGTTATCAGAATTACGCTTAAATACGGCGACAACAAGTCACCGGTTATCACAGGTCTTAGAAGAGTATCTAAGCCCGGTCTGCGTATCTACTCAAGCTGCGCAGATATGCCTAAGGTAAGAAAAGGCCTTGGCATCGCAATCGTTTCAACTTCAAAGGGCATCGTAACTGACAAGAAGGCAAGAGAGCTTAATGTCGGCGGCGAAGTTCTCGCATACATCTGGTAAGGAGGATACTGATTATGTCAAGAATCGGCAAAATGCCCATCAGCATCCCCGCAGGCGTTGAAGTAAAGAACGACAACAACTGCATCACAGTAAAGGGACCCAAGGGCGAGCTTACAAGACAGTTCAACAAGGATCTCGGTATTGAGGTTGCTGAAGGTGTAATCACAGTAACAAGACCGACTGATAATAAGAACCACCGTTCACTTCACGGTCTTACAAGAACACTCATCGCTAACATGGTTGAGGGTGTTACAAACGGATTTTCCAAGACTCTCGAGATCGAGGGTGTCGGCTACCGTGCAGCAAAGCAGGGAAACAAGGTTACAATGAACCTCGGCTTCTCACATCAGGTAATCTTTGAGGAGACAGACAGCATCAAGCTCGACGTTCCCGCACCTAACAAGATTATCGTAAGCGGTATCGACAAGCAGGCTGTAGGTCAGGTTGCAGCAGAAATTCGCGAAAAGCGTCCGCCTGAGCCGTATAAGGGCAAGGGAATCAGATATGCCGGCGAGCGCATCATCCGCAAGGAAGGTAAGGCCGGTAAGGGCAAGAAGTAATTAGAAGGAGCAAATTGCTATGATTAAGAAATTTGACAGCAATAAGGCAAGATTAAAGAGACACCGCAGAGTGCGTGCTAAGATTTCAGGTACTCCCGAGCGTCCCCGTCTCAATGTGTTCCGTTCAACAAAGCACATCTATGCTCAGCTCATCGATGATGTAAACGGCGTTACTCTTGCTTCCGCATCAAGCATGGACAAGGGCTTTGAGGGCAACGGCGGCAACGTTGAAGGTGCCCGCAAGGTTGGCGAGATGATCGCTAAGAATGCTGCAGATAAGGGCATCAGCGAAGTTGTATTCGACAGAGGCGGCTATCTCTATCACGGCCGTGTAAAGGAACTCGCAGAAGGCGCCCGTGAAAACGGATTAAAATTCTAAGAGGGAGGTAAAACAATGGCTAATATTGAAACACAGGGCACAGAGCTCGTAGAAAAGGTTGTTGCTATCAACCGTGTTTCCAAGACTGTTAAGGGCGGCCGTGTAATGAAGTTTGCTGCACTCGTAGTAGTAGGCGACGGAAACGGCACAGTAGGCTTCGGTCTCGGAAAGTCAGGAGAAGTTCCGGACGCAATCCGTAAGGGTATTGAGGACGCAAAGAAGAACCTCAAGAAAATTGCGCTCAAGGGAACAACTATCCCTCATGAAATCGTCGGTGCATTCGGCGCAGGCAGAGTTCTTATGAAGCCCGCTGCACCCGGTACCGGAGTTATCGCAGGCGGTCCTGTCCGTGCGGTAATCGAGGTTGCAGGTATCAAGGATATCAGAACAAAGTCACTTCGTTCAAACAATCCCTGCAACGTAGTAAGAGCTACAATCAACGGTCTTACATCATGCACAACAGCTAAGGAAGTTGCTGCAAAGAGAGGCAAGACTGTAAAGGAAATTTTAGGTTAAGAGGAGGCAGTAACAATGGCAAAGGAAATCAAGCTTGTCAGAAGTCTTATCGGAAGAAAGAAAGACCAGATCGCTACTGCTCAGTCACTCGGCCTCAAGAAGGTTGGCGACATTACAGTTCAGCCCGATAACGAGCAGACAAACGGAAAAATCAAGAAAATATCCCACCTCGTTGAGGTACATGAAGCGTAAGCAAGGAGGTGCAACTTTATGAAGATTCACGAATTAACACCTGCACTTGATTCCAACAAGGCTTCCAAGAGAATCGGAAGAGGCCACGGTTCAGGTAACGGAAAGACTGCCGGCAAGGGCCACAAGGGTCAGAACGCACGTTCAGGCGGCGGTGTAAGAATCGGCTTTGAGGGCGGTCAGATGCCTCTGGCAAGACGTATCCCTAAGAGAGGATTCAACAACATTTTTGCAACAAAGTATGCTATCGTTAACGTAGCAGATCTCAATCAGTTCAAGGACGGCACTGTAGTAGATACAGAGCTTCTCGTAGCTGCTGGTCTCGTTAAGAAGGTGAACGACGGCGTTAAAATCCTCGGCAACGGCGAGCTTACTGCAAATCTTACAGTAAAGGCTGCTAAGTTCTCACAGAGTGCTATCGAAAAAATCGAAAAGGCTGGCGGGAAGGCTGAGGTGATGTAATGTGTTTCAGACGCTGAGAAATGCCTGGAGTGTTCCGGAAATACGCAAAAAGCTTTTATACACATTACTCATCATTATTCTTTTCAGATTCGGAAGCGCAGTTACTGTACCGTTCCTCGATTCCAGCGCAGTACAGACCTGGATGGACAGCAACGCAACAAACGGTAACTTCCTCGAATACATGAATGTTATGACCGGTGGTGCGCTTTCACAGGCAACCATCTTCTCACTCTCAATAACACCCTACATCAATGCATCAATTATAATGCAGCTTCTGACCTATGCGCTTCCGCCGCTTGAACGCTGGCGTGAAGAGGGCGAGGAAGGAAAGAAGAAGATCAATAAGATCACTGCATTCGTTGCACTTGGACTTGCGATATTTATGGCTTTCGCATACTACCTCACACTCAAGAATTCAATGAGTGCTGTTGAGTATACAACAGGCTGGGAGATGTATTTCTCAGCAGCAGTAATTATCGCTTGTTTGGTAGCAGGTTCACAGCTCGTCGTCTGGATGGGCAACAGAATCAGCGACAAGGGTATCGGCAACGGCGTATCAATGATACTCTTCGCCGGTATCGCAGCAAGATTCCCCGTAGATCTCGGACGTCTTATCCAGCTTACTATGGATGAGCCCAGCCCGTATCTCTTCATTACAATCGCTTATATACTGTTTATCATCTTCGAGTTCGCTTTCATCGTTTTCATGAACGAGTCAGAAAGAAGAATCCCGATCCAGTATGCAAAGCGCGTAGTCGGCAGAAAGCAGTACGGCGGTCAGAAAACTCATATTCCGATCAAGGTATGCATGAGTGGCGTTATGCCGATCATCTTTGCGATGTCATTCATGTCGCTTCCGGCTACAATTCAGCTTTTCAATCCCGTAGACGAGAATTCCTCAAGCTTCTACAAGGGCTTCTGCGAGTTCTTCAGCACAAGAGGTATCCCGTATGCAATCATCTATTTCATCCTGATCGTTGCATTCAACTACTTCTATGTGTCAATCCAGTATAATCCCATTGAGATTGCCAATAATCTCCGTCAGAGCAACGGCGGTATCCCCGGTATCAGACCCGGAAAGCCTACATCGGACTACATCCAGAGAGTTCTTTCAAAGATTACTCTCGTTGGTGCGGTATTCCTCGGAATCATCGCTATCATCCCGATCTTTATTTCAATGGCGGACGATCAGCTTTCATCACTTTCAATGGGCGGTACTACACTTCTCATCGCAGTAAGTGTTGCTCTCGAAACAACACGAACACTCGAATCACAGCTTATGATGCGTCATCATAAGGGCTTCTTACAGTAATAGGAGGATGCTTATATGAATCTTATCTTTTTAGGCGCTCCCGGCGCAGGAAAGGGAACTCAGGCTGAGGTAGTTTCCGAGGCTCTCAACATTCCTCAGATTTCAACAGGCAACATTCTTCGTGAGGCAGCTAAGAACGGTACAGAGTACGGTCTCAAGGCTAAGGCTGCTATGGATGCAGGCGCTCTCGTTTCTGACGATATCGTAATCGGTATCCTCAAGGAGAGAATCGCTGAGGACGACTGTCAGAACGGCTTTATCCTCGACGGCTTCCCGAGAACAGTTCCTCAGGCAGAGGCTCTTGACGCTATGAACATCAAGATCGACAAGGTAATCGAGATTGCAGTTCCCGACGAAACAATCAAGCAGAGAGTTTCAGGCAGACGTGTCTGCGAGGGCTGCGGTGCTTCTTACCACATCGAATACAAGCCTTCCAAGGTTGAAGGTACTTGTGATAAGTGCGGCGGCAATACAGTTATCCGTAAGGATGACCAGCCCGAGACAGTTCTCGAGCGTCTCGCAGTTTATCACGAAAAGACAGCTCCCCTGAAGGACTATTACGGAAAGCAGGGCAAGCTCGTTACAGTTGAGGGTCAGGAAGAGGTAGCTGATACTTCAAAACTCACACTCGCTGCTGTAAAGGCGTAAGCTGTCATGATTAGCATCAAATCCAAAACCGATTTAGCTAAAATGCGTGAAGCCGGAAAAATCGCCGGCGGAGCGCTGAAGCTTGCGGGTGAATCTATCAGGGCAGGCATGAGCACTCTTGAACTCGATAAGATCGTACATGATTATATCGTGCGATGCGGTGCAAAGCCTTCCTTCAAAGGTTACGGTGGTTTTCCCGGAAGTGCCTGCATTTCAATAAATGAAGAGGTAATCCACGGAATTCCCCGTGCCAATAAAATTATCCGTGAGGGAGATATCGTCAGCGTCGATGTCGGAGCCTTTTACAATGGGTTCCACGGAGATACCTGTGCAACCTTTCCCTGCGGAGAAATTTCTGATGAAGCAAAAGCATTGCTTGAGGTTACGAAGGCAAGCCTTTACGAAGGTATCGCCCAAGCTCAGGTTGGCGCCAGACTCGGAGATGTCTCTCATGCTATCGAGGAGTACTGTGCCTCACGAGGCTACGGAATCGTAAGAAATTACTGCGGCCACGGAGTCGGCAGAGAGCTTCATGAGTCGCCGGAAGTCCCGAACTGGGGACGTGCGGGTCATGGACCAAGACTCACAGCCGGAATGACAATTGCTATCGAGCCGATGATCAATGTCAAAGGCGACGATGTCAGGGTTCTCAAGGACGGTTGGACCGTTCTGACGGTGAGTGGTTCACTATCTGCTCATTTTGAGCATACTATCGCAATAACTCCTGACGGTCCCGTCATTATGACACAGCCCTGACGGAGGGATGATTGTGAAGGTACAAACAGGCTCAGTCGTAAAAGCAGCTGCGGGAAGAGACGGCGGAGGATATTTCGCAGTCGTCGGAATGCAGGACGGATATTGCCTTATCGCAGACGGGAAAAGCCGGAGACTAGGCAGCCCGAAGCGTAAGAATATCAAACATCTGCGCTTTACGAACAGTATGATTGATTTAAACGATATAACTGATAAAAAACTCAGAACGCTGCTGAGAGAAATTTCAGCTGCTGAGTAAAGGAGGTTATGCAAGGTGTCAAAGGAAGATGTAATCGAGGTAGAGGGAACCGTAACGGACGCTCTCCCGAACGCAATGTTTAAGGTTCAGCTTGAAAACGGACATGAGGTTCTTTCTCATGTATCAGGCAAGCTCAGAATGAACTATATAAGAATCGTGCCGGGTGACAAGGTTAAGCTTGAAATGTCACCGTATGATCTGTCTAAGGGCAGAATCACATGGCGTGTTAAGTAATAAATAAAGCCGAAAGGCTCTATCCGCTAAAGGAGGTATTTTCAATGAAAGTCAGACCTTCAGTAAAACCTATTTGCGAAAAGTGCAAGGTTATTAAACGTAAAGGCAGAATCATGGTAATCTGCGAAAATCCAAAGCATAAGCAGCGTCAGGGCTAATCCGGACGCATTAATGGAGGTGCAAATAACAATATGGCAAGAATAGCTGGTGTTGACCTTCCCAAGAATAAGAGAATCGAGATTGGTCTTACTTATATCTACGGAATCGGTCGTCAGACTGCAACAACAATCCTCGCAAACACAGGCGTAAACCCTGACGTAAGAGTTAAGGATCTCGCTGAGGAGGATGTAGCTAAGCTTCGTGACTATATCGATGCAAATTATACAGTTGAGGGTGATCTTCGCCGTGAAGTTGCTCTTAACATCAAGAGACTTGTAGAGATTGGCTGCTACAGAGGCGTTCGTCATCGTAAGGGTCTGCCTGTAAGAGGTCAGAGAACTAAGACAAACGCAAGAACTCGCAAGGGTCCTGTAAAGACAATCGCTAACAAGAAGAAGTAAGGAGGTTATGAGCTTTGGCACAGCAGAAGGGTAAAAAGGTTACTACTATCAGAAGACGTAGAGAACGTAAGAACATCGAAAGCGGCGCAGTTCATATTCAGTCCACTTTCAACAATACAATTGTAACAATCACAGATACTCAGGGAAATGCAATTTCTTGGGCAAGTGCAGGCGGACTCGGCTTCAGAGGTTCGAGAAAGTCAACTCCTTTCGCAGCTCAGACAGCTGCTGAGACAGCTGCAAAGGCAGCTATGGAGCACGGTCTCAAGAATGTAGAGGTTTACGTTAAGGGACCCGGATCAGGTCGTGAGGCAGCAATCAGAGCTCTTCAGACAGTAGGTCTTGAGGTTAAGATGATCAAGGACGTTACTCCGATTCCCCATAATGGATGCCGTCCTCCGAAGAGAAGACGTGTCTAATTTTACAGGAGGTGTAATTCGAAATGGCAGTACAGAAAGAACCTATTCTTAAAAGATGCAGATATTTAGGCATCAGCCCCGCAGTAATGGGCGTTTCTAAGAAGGAATCAATCAGATTTAAGAATGCAAACAACAGAAAGAAGATTTCTGAATATGGTCTCCAGCTCAAGGAAAAGCAGAAGCTGAAGTTCATCTACGGCGTTCTCGAGAAGCAGTTCTACCACTACTTTGAAATCGCTTCAAAGATGGAAGGCAAGACAGGTGATAACCTTATCACAGTTCTCGAGTCAAGACTCGACAGCGTTGTTTACAGAATGGGTCTTGCTCTCACAAGAAGAGAGGCTAGACAGCTCGTTGTTCACAGCCACTACACTGTAAACGGCAAAAAGGTAAACATTCCTTCCTATAGAGTAAAGGTTGGCGATGTTATCGCTCTTCGTGAAAAGGACAGAACTTCTGACAAGTTCAAGGCTACAGTAGAAGCTACTGGCGACAGAGTTGTTCCCGTATGGCTCGATGCTAAGAAGGACGACTTCAGCGCAACAGTAACTCGTATGCCTTCAGCAGAGGATATCGATTACGAGGCTGCTACACACCTCATCGTCGAGCTGTACTCCAAGTAATAAGTAATATTGCTTGAACTGACACTCGAACAAAACAGTTATTGCGAAATAGGAGGGTTTTTATGCTTGAAAAAATAAATAAGCCGGATATCGAAATTGTCGAGCTGAAAAGCGACGGCAAATACGGTAAATTCGTTTTAGCACCGTTGGAGCGCGGGTACGGTATTACTCTTGGCAACAGTCTCAGACGTGTGCTGCTCTCCTCACTTCCGGGTGTGGCTGTAACATCTGTAAAGCTTCAGGGCAAGGATGGTACAGTTCATCATGAGTTGTCAACCATTCCGGGCGTAAAAGAGGATGTAACAGAAATCATCCTCAGCATCAAGGGTTTGACTGCCAAGCTCTACGGAGATGATCCGAAAACAGTTTATATAGAGGCAGAGGGCGAATGCGAAGTAACAGCCGGCGATATAAAAACCGACTCTGAGGTTAATATCCTCGATCCCGGTATGCATATTGCTACACTGGGTAAGGACGCAAAGCTTTACATGGAAATTACTATCGACAGAGGCAGAGGCTATGTGTCTGCTGAGCGTAATAAGAAGATGGTAAATCTTCCTGTTGATGTGATTGCTGTAGACAGCATCTATACTCCTGTTTTAAAGGTAAACTACACAGTCGAGGATACTCGACTCGGTCAGGTTACCGACTATGACAAGCTCACCCTCGAGGTATGGACCGACGGTACAATCTCGGCTAAGGAGGCTCTGTCACAGGCAGCCAATCTCCTCAACGAGCATCTTAAGCTGTTCATCGACCTCTCAGAAGAGGCAGGACTGGCTGAGGTCCTCGTCGAAAAGGACGAAAAGGGCAAGGAGAAAATCCTTGAGATGACCATTGAGGATCTTGACTTATCGGTACGTTCATTCAATTGTCTCAAGCGTGCCGGAATTAATACTGTAGACGACTTGATTAACAAGTCTGAGGAAGAAATGATGAAGGTTAGAAACCTTGGAAAGAAATCCTTCGACGAGGTTAAGGAAAAGCTCCAGTCACTGGGCTTTGACCTTTCTTCCGAAGAGGAATAATAAAACCGAAAACATAACAGGTGCCTATGCGCCGATGTGAAAAGGAGTGAATTACATGCCGGGTACAAGAAAGCTGGGCAGAACAACTGACCATAGAAAAGCAATGCTCAGAGGCATGGTAACTTTCCTTCTCGAGAACGGTCAGATCGAAACAACCGTTACAAGAGCTAAGGAAGTTCGTGCTGTTGCAGAAAAAATGATTACTATCGGTAAAAATAATGATCTGCACTCCAAGCGTCAGGTAATGGCTTACGTTACTAAGGAAGACGTTGCTAAGAAGCTTTTTGATGAGATTTCACCTAAGTACGCTGACAGAAACGGTGGTTACACACAGATCGTTAAGATCGGTCCCCGTCGTGGTGACGCTGCTGAGATGGCTATCATCAAGCTCGTTTAATCGCAGATTTATAAACAAATTGACCGTCCCGTTAAGGGACGGTTTTTTGTTTGCGTTGAAAATTAATAAATTTATCGACGACGGATTTATATTATAAAGAGGCAACAAACGTTGCCGCTGATAGTTGATTTTACCGAAAACTTTGTTATAAAATTGTTGATTCTGTGCATTGACTTATTATAAAAATTATGATATTATGAAATTGTAATAAAGATAATCATTTGTACATGCTTATCTATAATCGGCTCTAACGCTGATCTATATAATCATTCATAGGAGGTATCAGTATGAAGAAAATACTTTGTATAATTGCTTTACAGTTATTACTTTGCGGCTGTGAAAATACAGAAAAAACGTTTACATCCGAAAACGTTGAATCTGCAACAGTGACGACGACAGAAATTTCTCCTGAAGAAACTGAAGTATTCGTGGATGAAGATACCTCAATAATATACGAAACTCTTGATGCATTTAAATCATCGGACTTTTATAACACTATGAAGTCAGAAGGCTATCCACCATATCTTCTTGAATTTGATGAGGAAAGATATGACTTAGGAAAAATCATTTCCAATACAAGCTCTTATGATTATATTCTGTATGATAACGAAGCTGAGGTGAATATTGTATATTCAATAATGTATGATACCTATATTGAGGAAATGAGTGACCTTCAAGCTGCTTTTCCTTATTCGGACAATATACTGACAACAGCTGAGTGCGGCGGAGAAATTTATGACGTATATTTAATAACGTCGCCATATAATGTAGACTCTGAAAAAAATTCTACTTTCACGGACTATGACCTTGCATTTCTTCCTGATTTCAGATATGAAGCATATTTGACGATTAATGGTATCACCACTACCGACGAAATCCTCTCCTATTTCGATGACTTCGTACTAGTCCCCGACGAATCCCAAGCAGCGCAGTAATTATTAATCAGAGATTAAAATTCCCCGATAGCAAAGGCGTATGCAAAAACCGCATTGACGATTTGACATTCATCTGAATATGTGATATAATTCATTTCGGATTTAGTACATCAGGAGTGAATAGAAATGAAAAGAGCAGCTGCAATCATGGTGTTTACAGCAATTCTGCTTTGTGGATGCGCTTCATCGGATAACGCTGAAACAGATAAATTCAACAGCACTGAAAATGCTTCTGAGGGAGCTTTTCCTCCCGGATATAAGAGGCTTTATTTTGGTGCAGAGATGAATGAAGAAACCATTCAGTCACTGTTCGGAGATGAATACGAGGAGCTCTACAGTGCGGAATCAGAACAGACAGCAGAGCTTCCCGAACCGACAACAGCAAGTAATACTTCCGAAACTACAATTACTGTGGGAACTTCAAAATCCGGCGCTGAATCAAATTCCTCTGCAAGCGAGATATATCAGACCGAGGAGGAGATTAAAGAGGCTGCCGTGAAATATGCTCTTCCTGACGTGAGCGGAAGCAGTTACACGATTGATTATGTCAATGTTCCGAGCGGATTGTCAGGCGCATATAACCTGAACCTTACAGATGGAAAAGGCAAAAGTTTCCTTGTAATGGTGTCGGAGAAGCGTGGAGATTACGATTTCCATTCCATGATGGAGATGTATAAGTGCAGTTCAATGGAGTACACAACAATTAAAACAGGCGGAAAAGAAATCGAAGCCTGCTTTATGGAAGTAAATATGAATGCGGAGGGCGGAATGATAACAAAATATCTCAGATTCATGACCGATGACTCAACGCTGGTTTCTCTGAGTACAAGCACCAGCGCAGGTACTCTCGAGGAATATGTCAGTCTGGCGGAAGAAATTGATTTCAGCGGAGTGACTCTCTAGTACAATTGTGAAACTACGGTGAAATTCCCCGAAAACACTTGAAATTTTGCTGATAGTATGGTATAATTATAGGGATATACTAGGGCGTATTGCCGCTAAGCCGAATATGCGTCTTTTTTGCAAAATTTCACACATACTGCGTTAAAAATCCTTGTAGTGCGTTAGCACGCCTGCGGATTTTTGCCTTGTCTGTGTGAAATTTGTGCTAAAAAATCCGCTTATTCGTTTAGTGTCAACACACCCCAAATCAGAAAAACCGCATTTTTGCGGAGGAATGGAGATTATTATGAAAAAATTGTGCAAGCTTCTTGCTCCTGCAATTTCAGCAGCTTCAGTGTTTTCACTCTCAACCGTCAATGCATTTGCTGAGAGCGGCTCAGGCAGCTCAGGACAGCAGCAGGCAAGTATGTGGTCGATGATTATTCCGCTCGCAATCGTATTTGTGCTCATGTATTTCCTTATGATTCGTCCTCAGAAGAAGAAGGAAAAGGAAACAAAGAATATGCAGTCCAACATCCAGATCGGTGACGAAATCGTAACTATCGGCGGAATCGTTGGTCTTGTAGTACGCAAGGGCGAGGATAACGTTGTTATCGAGACAGGCGGCGAGAAGAACAAGATGAGAATCAAGCTCTGGGCTGTTTCTGAGAACACAACTGCTATTGAGAGAGCTAAGGCTGCTCAGGCAGAGAAGAAGGCTGGTCTCGCATCCGGCAAGCTCAAGGACGAAGAGCCGGCTGAGGGAAAGAAGTCAAAGAAAAAGGATAAGGAATCCGAATAATAAGAATAAATAATTGAACCTCCGCATAGAATTAGTAGTAATTCTAAGAGCGGAGGTTTTTTTATGCGTCGGCATCATCGCAGTATATGGACAAACTCGGGGCTGAGCATAGCTCTTTCGGCGGCTGCCGGAGTCATAACGTCGGCGCTCTGCATGATGCTGTTTGCGGCGTTCACATATTATCTCATGGACAGCATGGCGTTCTCGGACTTTTTCGGAACAGCCTCGCTTGCGGTCGGAGGGCTCACAGGCGGCTATACATGCGGACGTTTCAGGCGCAGAAAGGGTCTTGCGGAGGGAATTATCTGCGGAGCTGTAATGTATGCGGCCATAGGCATAATAGGACTTGCAGCGGCAAGGGAGCTTCTGAGCATAAAAAAGCTCCTCCTGCTTGCGGCGTTCAGCGCAGCAGGGGGAGTTTCCGGAGTAAATTCAAAGCGTCCCAAAAATCTGAGAACAGATTAATACTCTCCTGAGGTATCCTCCATGAGAGCAAACCTGATTTCAAAGTAATGGATATTGCCGTCCTCGTCGATTCGTGCACAGGAAGCGGGAACGATGTCACCGGCGCCGTACATACTGCTGATAGTATCATACAGCTCGTCGTAGGTCTGAATGGATTTACCGTTGATAGCCGTAATGAAGTCACCTGGTCTCAGCTCAGTATTGGCAATGTCGCAGTCCTCGGAGATCTCAGCGATATAGATTCCCTTGAAGTCCTCGGGAAGAGGGAAGCCAAGCTCCTCCTCGATTCCTGCGATATTATACGGACTGCTCATATCTATAAGCTGGATTCCGATTCTGAAGCGGCCTGAAATATATCCCTGACCGATAAGCTCCTCGATAATGGGCAGAGCGTCGTTGATGGTGATAGCAAAACCGAGTCCCTCATAGCTTGAGCTTACATACTTTGAGGAGGTAATTCCGATTACCTGACCATACATATTAACCAGCGCACCGCCTGAATTTCCGGGGCTGATGGCAGCATTAGTCTGGATGCAGTTCATCTCAAAGCCTGTGGAATCGGCTCTGATTTTCCGGTTTACTGCGGAAACTATACCGTCAGTCACGGAGCCTGATAGTCCCGCAGGATTACCGATAGCCATGACCTGTTCGCCTACAGAGACCTCGTCGGAGTTTCCGAGTACGGCAGGCTGGAGATCAGCTCCGTTTACCTTGATGACTGCGAGATCGGTTTTGGAGTCATGACCGATAATTTTAGCGTCGTAGGTTGCGTCATCGGAGGTGATGATCGTATGATATCCGTCCGACAGCAGCACATGAGCATTTGTGACGATATAGCCGTCCTCAGAGATAACGACTCCCGAGCCTGTACCCATAAGCGTCTGATGAGCAGGGTCGGAGTAGGTATAGATCTCGACGATAGAGGGTCTTACCGTAGCGGCAATGCCCTCGGTAGTATACCTGCCGTCCTCGCCGATATAGTTCTCAGAATCAGCTGAAGCAGGCTTACTCTGCTGATACACCACCACGTTCTGCGGAGGAGTATAGCTTTCAAAGCTTTTGCCGCTTCTGCCGACATCCCAGCAGACCGCAAAGATTGCAAGCCCCACAGTGACTGCGAAAATCAGCGCAAGCAGAAAGATTATAATACGCTCATTAAAGGAACGGCGGTGCTGCTCCTTTTTTGCTGCATATTCCATAGCGGCAGCCTGATTCTGACGTTCATACTGCTCAAAGCCGATTGGCTGATACATGAAGTCGTCATATTTTTTCTGCTGCACAGGCGGAGGAGAGTCGGGCTGCTCCTGCGGCTTATCCTGCTGAGCGGAGCTTACGTCAGCGGAGACGCTCTCGTCAGCCGGAGCTGCTGTTCCGGAAGAGTCCTCGTTCTGTACGGGAGTATCACCGTCGGCGATATTATCATCGGTGTTTAAAAAGTTCTCTCTATCATCCATTTTTGTTTTCCTTTCAGTTGTTCTGCTGTTTTTCGGGGAGCTTGATTATAAATTCTGTATACTCACCCGGACGGGTCTTGACAGTGATCGTGCCGTTATTGACACGGATAATATTTCTTGATATAGCAAGTCCGAGACCTAGTCCTGTAATATCTTTTCCTCTGGAGGAATCTGTTTTATAGAAGCGTTCAAAGAGGTGAGGAATTTCGTTGTTTTTGAGTCCCTCGCCCGTGTTTTTGATACCCACGCAGCACATATTGTCCTCCATACCGAAGGAGAACGAAAGCGTACCGCCCTCGTTGACGAATTTAACGGCATTTTCAACGAGATTATACACGACCTGCTGAATAAGGTTGGGATCGACCTCAGCGACAAGTCGGTCGGAGTCAAGTCCCTCGACCTCGAGATTTTTGCTGTTGATTTTTTTCTCGAACATGAGAACGGTCTGTATAACGATATCAGTGAGGTTTGTATCCTTGAAATCAGGCTTGAGCGTACCAGCCTCAAAGCGTGACATATTGAGCATTGAAGTGATGAGAACGCTGAGACGCTTGATCTCCTTAGAAATCAGAACGAGATATTCCTGATGTGCTGATTTCGGAATAGTTCCGTCAAGGATACCGTTAACGAATCCGCCGATAGTAGTGATGGGAGTTCTCAGCTCGTGAGAGACATTGGCAATGAAGGTCTTAGAAGTTTCATCGGAGCTTTTGACATTATCGGCGATGACGTTGACGTATTTTGATATCTCCTGAAGATTTCCCGGAACGGAGATGTTGATAGTTTCTGAGAAGTCACCCCGGGCATATTTCTCGCTGACGCGCAGGAATTCCTTGGCAGCGTCGGCATGCTTCATAGCATTGCTCTTGAGTGCGAAATAGGCAGGGAGAATGCATATAATACAAACGATAACGAAGCAGATAATCAGCTTGACAGTAAAGGTATCAATGCCTCTTGTCGGCATATAGGCTGCGAGATAAAAGCTTTGCGGTTCATCTTCGCCCTGCTGAAGAGAGAACCTGCGTCCGTAGAGAATAGACTGTTCCTTCTCTGAGATCTCGCTTGCGTCAAAGTCCAGAAAGCTGCCTTTGTTCAGCCTTTGCATCAGCGAAGCCGACATAGGGATATGCCCCTCTTCAAGCGGACAGAGCACACAGTTTCCGTCGAGATCGTATACATAGAACGTTATACCATAGCTGCTTCCGAAATTGCGGTGAAGATTTCTGATATTATCGGAATAGATCGTATTGTTTATCTGGAATTCGTCCTCAATCTCGCTGATAAAGAGATTGCTTACGGCTTCGATCTCCTTGAACTCTTCATTTTTATAGAGTCTTGTACTGAATGCGATCATAAAGACACCGCACAGGATGATACAGGTGGCAGCAATTATAAAAGCGTACTTAAAAAATTTGATGTAAGAGCTATTTTTGGTATCCATAACAACACCTCTCAAAAAAACAGGGGGACAGAAAAAATCGTCCCCCGCAGCGGCAGTTATTCTTCTTCGGCAGCCTCGAACTTATAGCCGACTCCCCAGACGGTCTTGAGCGACCATTTGTCGGAGACGCCTTCGAGCTTTTCACGAAGTCTCTTGATATGAACATCAATTGTACGGGAATCACCGTAATATTCAAAACCCCAGACCTCATCAAGAAGCTGGTCACGGGTATAGACCCTGTTCGGATTGGAGGAAAGATAGTAAAGAAGCTCAAGCTCCTTAGGCGGAGTATCAACGACCTTGCCGTTAACCTTGAGTTCATAGCGGGTCATGTTTACAGAGAGCTTGTCGTAGCAGACCTCTTTGACCTCAGGCTCAGCATTAGTGGTGCCGATACGGCGTGTGATAGCATTAATACGAGCGATAACCTCTTTAGCGTCGAAGGGCTTAACGATATAGTCGTCAGCGCCCAGCTCGAGACCGATGATCTTGTCAATAGTCTCGCCCTTAGCGGAGAGCATGATGATCGGAACATTCGACTTCTTACGGATTTCTCTGCAAACCTGCCATCCGTCGATACCGGGAAGCATGATATCGAGGAGCACTATATCGGGTTTAAGAGCGTTAAATTTTACAACAGCCTCTTCGCCGTCGTGAGAGAGGATAACGCTGTAGCCGTCTTTTTCAAGGTATAATCTGAGTAAATCGCAGATATTTTTGTCGTCGTCAACTATAAGAACTTTCAGACTTTTATCAATTGCCATAATTTAACCCTCTTTCTTTTTAGGTATCCGGGAAGTATTTTCATCGTCCCTGAGTCTACCTAACATCAGCATATTGTTACTTATATTATACCTCAATTTCCTTAAAATGTCAATTACAATCATGAAAATTGCACAGGATTTTTCATTAAATAAAACCACCTGGTTTACAGGTGGTTTTAATCAGCTGTTGAGAAAATTGTCCAAAGAATCGGTTCCGCCTGTCTGGACATAGGAATAATAGGAGAGAATATCGGAGGCGTCGAGAGAGTCAACGTGACCGTCCTTGTTTACATCGCCGCAGGCTAACTGAGACTCCGAAAGCATATAATCCGATGCTATCTGCTGCTCGGCATATAATGAAAGCATTTCGGAAGCGTCCAGCGAATCAACCGAACTGTTTCCGTCGATATCGCCGGTTTTGTATTCGGCTTCAGGCTCGTCAGGTTCAGGCTCTTCGCTTGTTAAATCGGGATAGACATAGGGAGTGATATCGAAGCCGTATTTTTCATTCAGCTCAGAAATGGATTTCGTTTCATCAGGAATCTCGCCTGTTACGAAGAAGATTATCTTTGTAATATTCCGCCGAGGTCGTATTTTGAGCTGCCTACAAAATATACTCTGCCGCTGTAGAACTCTCTGTCGAAAGATATATCAAAGGCGAACCTGTAGTCCTTAGTGTTGAACACAAGATGATCGTTTGTATAACCGAGAGTCTCCGAATACTCCATACCGTAGACAACAAGATATTTATCCATTGTACCGTCCTCTACAGCGAAGCGGTATTTGTCGGAGTAAATCATCTCTCCGTTGGGGAAATCGGGGCTTTCAGCGACGAGGGCACTGATATCAATTTCGGAGCTTTCAGCAGAAGCAAAAGCAGGAGCAGCTGTACTTATCACAGCAAGCGATGTCATAACTGATAATAAAATTTTCTTCATAAAATCACCTCTTATTGGAATATTTGACGGATTTCTTCCTAACTACAGTGTATCACAAGCAGGCTTGAATTTCAATCGGCGAAACAAACAAAAATTCGGGGGGAGTTGGTCAGGCTGTACACAATCCACAAACACAAAACAAAAAGGGCGGCATAAAGCCGCCCTGAGATTATAGGAATTAAAATGCAACGGATTAATACATACCGCCCATACCGCCGGCAGGCATAGCAGGAGCAGGATTCTCTTCCTTGACATCAGCAACAAGGCTCTCAGTAGTAAGAACCATAGAAGCAACGGAAGCAGCGTTCTGGAGAGCAGAACGAGTAACCTTAGTCGGGTCAACGATACCTGAAGGAATCATATCGCAGTAAACCTCGTTGTAAGCGTCGAAGCCGTAGCCAACCTTGCGTGAACGGCGGATCTTGTCGATGATAACGCTTCCCTCAAGACCAGCGTTCTCAGCGATCTGACGAACGGGAGCCTCAAGAGCCTTGAGGATAATCTTAGCACCAGTCTTTTCGTCGCCGTCGAGAGTAGGAATGAGCTTTTCAACAGCAGGAATAGCGTTTACGAAAGCAGTACCGCCGCCTGCAACGATACCCTCCTCAACAGCAGCCTTAGTAGCAGCGAGAGCGTCCTCAATACGGAGCTTCTTCTCTTTCATCTCGATTTCGGTAGCAGCACCGACCTTGATAACAGCAACACCGCCTGCGAGCTTAGCAAGTCTCTCCTGGAGCTTCTCACGGTCGAAATCGGAAGTAGTTGTCTCGATAGAAGCCTTGATCTGGTTAACTCTTGCAGCGATCTCATTCTTGTCGCCTGCGCCGTCAACGATGATAGTGTTTTCCTTCTGGATAACAACCTGCTTAGCCTGACCGAGCTGAGCAATAGTAGTCTCATTGAGCTCGAGACCAAGCTCGCTGGAGATAACCTCGCCGCCTGTAAGGATAGCGATATCCTTGAGCATTTCCTTACGTCTGTCGCCGAAGCCGGGAGCCTTTACAGCAGCAACCTTGAATGTACCACGGAGGTTATTGAGAATAATTGTAGTAAGAGCCTCGCCCTCGATGTCCTCAGCAATGATAACGAGCTTCTTGCCCATCTTTACGATCTGCTCGAGGAGGGGGAGAATCTCCTGAATAGAAGAAATCTTCTTGTCAGTGATAAGAACGTAAGCGTCGTCATAAACAGCCTCCATCTTATCTGTATCAGTAACCATGTAAGGTGAGATATAGCCTCTGTCGAACTGCATACCCTCTACGACCTCGCTGTATGTCTCAGCAGTCTTGCTCTCCTCGATAGTGATAACGCCGTCAGCAGTAACCTTTTCCATAGCCTCAGCGATGAGCTTGCCGACATTTTCGTCAGCGGAAGAAATAGCGCCTACTCTTGCAATATCCTCAGAGCCTTCAACAGCCTTTGAGTTAGCAACGATAGTATTTACAGCAGTGTCAACAGCCTTTGCGATACCCTTCTTGAGGATCATCGGGTTAGCACCTGCTGCAAT
Organism: Ruminococcus sp.; assembly: GCA_017463375.1. Classification (GTDB taxonomy): domain Bacteria; phylum Bacillota; class Clostridia; order Oscillospirales; family Ruminococcaceae; genus Ruminococcus. The sequence goes on from JAFTPG010000026.1 coordinate 51,168, forward strand.
ATTCTTCATACCCTCGCGAACGATAGCCTGAGCGAGAAGAGTAGCAGTAGTAGTACCATCGCCAGCAGCGTCGTTAGTCTTGGTAGCAACCTCCTTAACGAGCTGAGCGCCCATATTCTCGAAAGCGTCCTCAAGCTCGATGTCCTTAGCGATAGTAACGCCGTCGTTAGTGATGAGGGGAGCGCCGAACTTCTTATCGAGTACAACGTTTCTTCCCTTAGGACCCATAGTGATTCTTACTGTATCAGCAAGCTTGTCGATGCCTGCCTGAAGAGCGTTTCTTGCGTCAACGCCATATTTGATATCTTTAGCCATGATAATCAATCTCCTTTATATATAATGTATGATATTCTGTAGGGGCGGATATTATCCGCCCGATTCAAGGCTGCTTGTTATATGCGGGCGGATGATACGGGCTGTCGGGGACGCCAGCGCCTGCAATCCGAATTCCGCATTAATTTTAGTCAACAACAGCGAGGATATCTTCCATCTTAACGATGATATACTCTTCGCCTTCAAGCTTAACATTAGTTCCGGCATACTTGGAGATGAGCACCTTATCGCCCTTCTTAACCTCCATAGCAACGTCTGACTTGCCGGGACCTACCTCGAGAACCTCAGCAACCTCAGGCTTCTCCTTAGCTGAACCTGAAAGAATGATACCGCCCTTGGTAGTCTCCTCAGCTTCAACCATTTTAACAACGACTCTGTCCTGTAACGGTTTAATAGACATATTTATTCCTCCTAAAAAGATTTTAGATTTGAAAACTCGTTTTAGCACTCTCTTTCGTTGAGTGCTAATTATATTTTACCAGCTTCTGAGAAAAAATCAAGTATCTTCTGCAAACTTTCACAATTTTTGGATATCTGCACAATTATACTTGCCCGTTATCGTTGATTTTATACGGTTTTCAGAATCCCATTGTAAATTGTTGCTTAGCAGGGGGGATTTTCGCAGCCTGCTGGGGCAAACCTTTCTGAAGAAAGGTTCTGCCTAACCGGCACCCGTACCCTCTGTCTCGCAAGCTCGACATCTCCCTGCCCCGCAGGGAGTCACCCCAGACCCCTTTCCAAAGACTTCAACTCAAATTTTCCATATAGGGGGCATGCCCCCTATATGGAAAATTTAAATAAAAGTTTTAGGGAGGGAGTTTGAGGGTGACTCCCCACAGTGTGGGGAGATGTCACGCAGTGACAGAGGGGACTCGCGCCAGTAAGGCGGACCCTTTTTCAAAAGGGTCTCCCTCAATAGACTACGAAGCTCCCTCCGCTAAGCAACAATTTACAATGGAATCCGGGGATGATATTGACAATTTTCAAAATTGGGGTTATTATAAAAGAACAGAATTTCGAGGGGGAATAAAATGAAACTCCATAAAAAGGTACTGATATCCGATGATGGTTCATTCTTTGTCCGGCATCTGGAACAGAAGCTCACAGAGTACGGAATGAAAGTATGCTGTAAGAAATTCACAGAAAAAACGATGGTAGGAGTTCTTGCAGCGGAAAAGCCTGATCTGGTGATATTGAACACCATGGGCGGCAGGGACAATATATGCAGGTTCATAGAAAAGATTCGCAAACGAAAGCCGAAGATCCGAATTTTCGTGTTATCGAGCAATATCATGGAATCATTCTGCCGCAGTCTGATTGAAGCCGGTGCTGACTGCTGCATGATACAGCCGGCATTGACACATAATATATATATATTGATAATGGAGCAGCTTTTCGGATTTTCTGCCAAAAACGAACTGGAACGCCGTATCGCCATATTTCTTGCTAAGAGAGGCTTACCTATGGATGCCCCCGGATTTGCGCTGTTTTGCAGTGCGGTGAGCAAAGTGATCTGCGAACCGGATTCACTGGAAAATTTTACGGATATATACAGCTGTCTTGCTGAAATACACGATACAACCTATGAAATTGCCGAGCGTGATATAAGAAGGCTGACTGCGGTTGCGTATAGGGAGGGCGTATACTGGAGCCTGCCGGCGATGACGAATGTGAGAGGAGAAAAGCCTCCGACCAATAAGGAGATCATATTTGCGGCAGCTGACGCATTTGTAAGAAGCTATAATGTTTTTGAGCAGATAAAGAATTAAAAAAGGTTGTATATTTATGCAAAAATATGGGCGCACGGAATGCGCCCCTACAATTTGTTGTTTTGCGTCATTTCGTGTAGGGGCGAGTTCTGCTCGCCTGCAATTTTGAAATATAATTCAAGTTAATCGACAAACTAAAAAGAGACGGTAAAACCGTCTCTTTTTGTTATATGCTAGTCCAGAGCCTTGAGAGCTCTCTGACCGATATCCTTTCGATAGTGAGCGCCGTCGAAGCTGATTTTCTCAACGCCTGCATAAGCAGTGTCAAGAGCAGCACGGAGATTCTCGCCCTTAGCTGTAACTCCGATAACACGACCGCCGTTTGTGAGGAACTTTCCGTCCTCAGAGAGCTTAGTACCTGCGTGGTAAACGAAGCAGCCGTCAACCTGTCCCTTATCGTCGAAGCCGTTCATTTCGATTCCCTTAGGATAGCTTTCGGGATATCCGCCGCTCGCCATAACAACACAAGCGCAGCTTCCGCCGTGCCACTTGATGTCAACCTTGTCAAGCTCGTGATTGTAGATAGCCTCGAAGATCTCATAGAGGTCAGCGTCGAGCATCGGGAGAACTACCTGAGTCTCCGGATCGCCGAAGCGGCAGTTATACTCGATAACCTTGGGTCCCTTTGGAGTGAGCATGAGTCCGAAATAGAGACAGCCCTCGAAAGTACGTCCCTCAGCGTTCATAGCGTTCATAGTGGGGATGAAGATAGTCTCCATGCACTGCTTAGCGATTTCCTCGGTGTAGTAGGGATTGGGAGAAACCGTTCCCATACCGCCTGTATTGAGTCCCATATCTCCGTCGAGTGCACGCTTATGATCCATCGAAGAGATCATCGGAACCATAGTTTTTCCGTCAGTGAATGAGAGAACAGAAACCTCAGGACCGGTGAGAAACTCCTCAATAACGATTCTTGCGGAGCTTTTGCCGAACTTCAGCTCATCGATCATATCGTGAACAGCCTGTACAGCTTCCTCCTCGTTCTGAGCGATAATAACGCCCTTACCCAGAGCGAGACCGTCAGCCTTGATAACAGCCGGATAGCTGTTCTGCTCCCTGAGGTAAGCGATAGCCTTGTCGGACTCTGTGAAAACCTCATAGAAAGCGGTGGGGATGTTGTATTTCTTCATAAGCTCCTTTGAGAAAACCTTGGAGCCTTCGATGATAGCGGCATTTGCCTTCGGACCAAAGGTCATGAAGCCCTCAGCCTGGAGAGCGTCAACCATTCCGAGAACAAGCGGATCGTCGGGAGCTACAACTACCATATCAGGTTTAAGCTCCTTTGCGAGAGCGACAACTCCGTCGATATCCGTTGCGCCTACATTGAAGCACTCCGCATACTTGGAAATACCGCCGTTTCCGGGAGTGCAGTATAATTTGCCGACGTGCTTGCTTTCAGCGAGCTTCATTATAATGGCGTGCTCACGTCCGCCGCCGCCGACTACTAATATGTTTTTCATGGGGGATAGACCTCCTTTTTTATTTGTGGGCGGATGGTATCCGCCCCTACAGATTAAATTTTTTCGTGTACAAGCCTATACGAGCATATCAGCTATAATAAGCTCGAGCTTGCCGTCATATATGCGTACGGGAACAGGCTGACTGAAAGTATAGATATTCAGCTCCAGCTCTTTTCCGAAGATATACACAGCGATTCTTTCCGCCTGTGGGTCAACGATCCAGTATTCCCTGACGCCTGATTTTCTGTAAAGGTCGAGCTTGCGGATATAGTCGTCAGAGCCATTACCCGACACGACCTCCACAACGAAATCAGGAGCTCCGTTACAGCGTTTCTCGTCGAGCTTTGACGGGTCGCAGATTACGAGGATATCAGGCTGAACAACGGTTCTATAGTCCAGCTTAACATCAAATGGACTTTGGATGACCTCACATTTTCCTTTATTGAATTCAATATATTTATCTATTTCGGACGAGATTTTCTTAACAAGTCTCTGATGAGTCAGTGACGGGGCAGCCTGTGCAATAATTTCACCGTTGATAAGTTCTATATGCTCATTTGTTTCCGGAATAAGCGCAAAAAATTCATCTGCGGTATATTTCTTTTCTTTTGGAATTGGCATCGGGATACCTCCTTTACAGAGTAATTATATCATAATATTCGCCGTTTTTATTCAAATTCCTTTGAATAAAGCTCCTGACCGAAGAGCGTAAAGCTTGCCGAATCGGGATTTTCCTTATCGGACGCAGTATCATAGCCATAGTGGAAGCTGTAGCCGATACCGTGAGCAAAGCTTGACTCGCCGCATTTGCAGTGTGCGCTTTCCATGCAGATAACGGGTTCTGTATAGCCGTCGGAGAAGCGGAATCTCAGAAAATCAATGCCGACGATCAGGATCCATACTCCGATAAGTACACAAATAATTTTTGCAAAAGTATGTTTTTTCCGTGGATATTCGTATTCCTGCATTATGTCACCTCAGATTATGTTTTTTATGCAGGGCGAGCTGTGTTCGCCCGGTCAATTGCGTGTTGCCAGCGGTCGACCGCAAGGGTCGCCCCTACGGGTTAAAACCAGTCCCAATAGGCATCAGAATACATTTTACTGTCATCATCAACACCCATATCATAACCGCCGGTTACAATATGCAATCCAAAAATGTATACTGATTTTTCAACCGGGATTTGTGATATAAATCCCGGTTCACTCTTACCTGTGATTTTATAGCCGGGACCCTTAAATTCAAAGTACCATTGAGAGAGTTTTTCATCATAAACACGGCTGTCGGTAAAGGTAAAGAGCGGAGCGTTTGCTTCATATTTTTCACGGTCATAGCGAAAAGTACAAAAGCCAGTAAAAATCATTGCCATCCAGATAACAAACAAGGCTATAACAGCTATTATGATTTTTGTTCTGAGCGTAGGCTTTTTTGTTTCTTCCATAATATCCTTAACCCTTGTCAGGGCGAGCTGCGTTCGCCCGGTCAATTGCATGTTGTCTGCGGGCGACCGCAAGTGTCGCCCCTACTGCCTTGTAACTACTTAAATTTTATTTTTTTGAATTACAATTTGTAGGGGGACGGCGTCCTCGACGTCCCAATAATGAATTGGCAGAGGAGCATCGAGGATTTATGCCCTTTAGGGTACACCGCCCCTACACCCATACATTTTCAATCGAAAAGTAAAGTTTTAGCTGTTACGACATACTGCACATTTCAATCAGTCGGCAACGCCGACACATTCAATTCCGCATTCCGAATTCAGCAAGGTCATCCGGTTCAGCGGATTAATGGTGGAACAGACGGATGCCTGTGAATGCCATAGCGATATTATACTTATTGCAGGTCTCGATAACGTTATCGTCACGAATAGAGCCGCCGGGTTCTGCGATATAGGAAACGCCCGACTTCTTAGCACGCTCGATGTTGTCGCCGAACGGGAAGAAAGCGTCCGAACCGAGGCAAACGCCTGTATTCTTAGCAAGCCAAGCCTTTTTCTCCTCAGCAGTGAACACCTCGGGCTTAACCTTGAAGATTCTCTGCCACTCGCCCTCACGGAGCACGTCCTCATACTCGTCGCCGATGTAAACGTCGATAGCGTTGTCACGGTCAGCACGGCGGATATCGTCAACGAACTGGAGTCCCATAACCTGAGGAGACTGTCTCAGCCACCAGTTGTCAGCCTTCTGACCTGCGAGACGAGTGCAGTGGATTCTTGACTGCTGACCTGCGCCGATACCGATAGCCTGACCGTCCTTAACGTAGCAAACGGAGTTGGACTGAGTGTATTTGAGGGTGATGAGTGAGATAAGGAGGTCGTCCTTCTTATCTTCGGGAATCTCCTTGTTGTCTGTTACAACGTTTGCGAGAAGCTCACGGTTGATATCAAGCTCATTGCGACCCTGCTCGAAGGAAACTCCGTAAACCTGCTTTGTCTCGATAGGAGCAGGCTTGTAGTTCTCGTCGATTTTGAGTACGCAGTAAGTACCCTTTCTCTTGGATTTGAGGATCTCAAGAGCCTCGTCATCGTAGTCGGGAGCAATAACACCATCGGAAACCTCACGCTGGATCATCTTAGCTGTGCAGACATCAACCTTGTCCGAGAGAGCGATAAAATCTCCGTAAGAGGACATTCTGTCAGCGCCTCTTGCTCTTGCGTAAGCGGAAGCGAGGGGAGTAAGCTCGCCGAGATCATCTACCCAGTAGATCTTCTTGAGGTCATCGGAAAGCGGTCTGCCGATAGCAGCGCCTGCGGGAGAAACGTGCTTGAAGGAAGTAGCTGCGCACACTCCTGTAGCTTCTTTAAGCTCCTTAACGAGCTGCCAGCCGTTGAGAGCGTCGAGGAGGTTGATATAGCCGGGACGTCCGCAGAGAACCTCGATAGGAAGCTCGCTGCCGTCAGCCATATAAACTCTTGAAGGCTTCTGATTGGGGTTACAGCCGTATTTTAACTGCATTTCATTTGACATGGTAATGTCCTCCTTGATTTTGATTTAGGATTTATGTTGGAAACAGTGTCCCGTTTCGTAGGGGCGGATATCATCCGCCCGCTCAGTTTTTATTGAAGCCTGAGGCTTAGATTATTTGCTCCGTAGGAATCTTTCCCCCGCCCCTGCGGGGAGGGCAGTCATACTGCGATATCTGACAAAGTATGGTCGGGAGGGGGAAATGTCAGCGGGGACTCCCCGCTCAATTGTTTTTATTAACGATTCTTGTTTCAACGCTGCCGTCCTCGAGATTCACATAACGGACGAAGAGAGAAACCTTGTTATCCTCATTGAGGTTAGTCCAGAGCATATCAGTGAACTCGTCGATAGCACCTGAGATTCCGACCTTTTTAGGCTCGCCCTCGAAGCTGGGGAGCGGATTTCCGTCGCCCATATAGGTGTGAATGAAGTGACCCTCGCCGCTGATAGGCTTATCGTAGGAGAAAGTATATCTGTTGCAGCAGTCGGGATTTCCGTCAGCGCTCTTGAGGATAGACATTTCATAGCTGAAAGCATTATCGCTCATGTGCATGATACCTGAAATACGTGGAGTATAGTTGGGAGCGTCGTCCTCATACTCTCTTGTGCGGAGAGACTGCTCAAAGGTCTGACCCTGAGCCATGAGGTCGTAAACAGTATCAGTCTGGTCGCCGTTTGTAACGATAATCTTGTTATCGAGAACTCTTACGGGAGCATAGATAATGAGGTGCGGATCGGAGAGCTTGCTGGGGTCGAAAGCCTCTGTGCGGATACCGTTGCCGTCCTCGAGGAAAACACGGTTGCGGCTGTTAACGCTTCTGCCCATGATGAAGTAAGCGGTTACAGCGTATTTACCGTCCTCGGACTTGCCGATAACGATACCTCTTCCGGGATAAGCGTTTGAGCTGAGTTCCTTTGCGATGTCAAGTTTAATCATGATAATTACTCCTTTCGGATATTTTATGTTATTGTTGGGGCGGATATTATCCGACCTGAGATTGTCGAAAAAGCCGTATGTTATCGTAAATGATGGATGCCCCTGCAATTTTCACCAACTTTACGTTGTTTTGTAGGGGACGGCGTCCTCGACGTCCCAATAATTAATTAGCAGCGGGGCTGATATACGCAAATAATTTTGGTAGGGTCGACCCTTGCGGTCGACCGAAATTACATTAAATTCACCTGCGGGCAGCCGCAAGGGCTGCCCCTACTTCTGCATAGGGTTTAATCCTTAATAACAGCCTTACCGTCAATAACCTCAATCTTGTCCTGACAGAAAAGCGAAACAGCTTCGGGGAGAATCTTCCACTCAGCCTGTTCCATGATACGCCGCTGGAGAATTTCGGGAGTATCACCGTTCTCAACGGGAACAGCCTTCTGGAGAATAATGGGGCCTCCGTCGCAGACCTCGGTAACGAAGTGAACGGTAGCTCCCGAGAGCTTTACGCCCTTTGCAAGAGCCGCCTCGTGAACATGGAGTCCGTAGAAGCCCTTTCCGCAGAACGACGGAATCAGAGCAGGATGAACGTTCATCATTTTATATGGGAAAGCCTTGACGATCTGCTCGTCGAGGATAGTCATAAAGCCTGCATATACCACGAGGTCGGCTTTCACCTCGATAAGAGCGTCCGTAACAGCCTTGGTGTAATCGGCAACGTCGGAGTACTCCTTACGGGGAATAACTCTTGTTGAGATACCGTTGTTTTCAGCTCTTTTGAGAGCATAAGCCTCGGGATTGGAGGCAATAACGCAGGTAATTTTTCCGCCCTTGATAATGCCGGATTTCTCCGCATCAATAAGAGCCTGAAGGTTCGTACCGCCGCCCGATACGAGAACAGCAATATTTTTCATTGGAATTCCTCCGGAAATAGATTATAGAGGGAACTGAACATTTCCCTGAACGATTACTGTATCATCGGTCTGAAGGGGAATATCTTCATCAATAATGACCTGACCGTAGATATCGGTAATTCTGAAAGTAAACGGACCTGCGCCCATATCCATGCTTTCAAAGTAGTTGTACTGCCGTCTGGGAAGCTCAACGAACTCGCCGTTTTCGTTGAGATACTCGAGCTTAGTGACGGGATAGCGGTGATTTCTTACCTGAACTCCGCACCAGTACTGAGTTGAGCCCTCCTTGAATTTATAGCACACGGGAGCGTCCTCTGCGCTGTCGAGCGGAATTATTTTCCATGAGACAGGAACACGTCCCTTTTCGGCAGGAGCGATCAGCGGAAAAGCGTCCACATAGAGGTCGAGGTCGCCCTTTTTGCCCTCGGGAAGCAGGTCTGTCACGAGCATATTGATAGTACCAAGCTCGCCTGTGACCTCGATGTAAGCTCCTGCGAGCTGAGCGTTATTGTAGTCCTCGAGGTTCATTGCGACGATCCAGTAATCCTCTTTAGAGATGGGGTCGAGCATAGCGCAGCCGCCCTCATAGCCGCCGCCGTAGAAGGTTCCCTCGCCTGTATGTACAGTTCCCTTTGGCTCGAGAATGGATGATTCGTCGATAGTATATTCCGAGTCAAAGGCGCTTCCGGAGCTCTTTCGCAGGAGATAGCTGCTCAGCTCAGTGAGTTCTGCGGCAGAAGAGCTTTCCTGTGTGCAAGCCTGCCTGAGCGTAACCATGTCAAGTGAGTCCACAGAGCCGTCAGCATTGCAGTCAAGGCTGCTTCCTGCGGAAAAGACGGGAGAGCCTGCGGCAAAAAGCATTGAAGCCGCTGTTATGAATGCAGTTACAGTTTGTTTTTTCATATTCATATTATCAGAGACAGGGCGGTTATAAGCCGCCCTGTATTCTTATCAGCAGATGATAACGCCCTCTTCGGACTCAACAAGCTCACCGAGGATATAAGCCTCGTCGCCGACCTCATTGATAGCAGCGACAGCCTTATCAGCGTCGTTCTTATCGACAGCAACGATCATACCAACGCCCATGTTGAAGGTGTTGAACATATCACGCTCAGGGATATTGCCGGTTCTTGCGATAAGGTCGAAGATCGGGAGCACCTGAACAGCGTTTCTCTCAATTTTAGCCGAGAGGTTAGCCGGCAGGGATCTCGGGATATTCTCGTAGAAGCCGCCGCCTGTGATATGCGAGATAGACTTCACCTGAACCTTGCTGAGGAGGTTCATGACAGCCTTAACGTAGATTCTTGTGGGAGTGAGAAGGCTTTCGCCGAGAGTAGTGCCAAGGTCGGAGAAATGTCTTGCGAGATTCTGCTCATTAACGTTGAAAACGTTTCTCACGAGAGAGAAGCCGTTTGAGTGAACGCCGCTTGACTTGATAGCAATTAGGACATCTCCTGCCTTCTGAGTATCGGGCTGAAGGATCTTGTCCTTGTCAACAACGCCTACAGAGAAGCCTGCGAGGTCGTACTCGTCCTCAGGCATAAGACCGGGGTGCTCAGCAGTTTCGCCGCCGATAAGAGCGCACTCAGCCTGAACGCAGCCCTCTGCAACGCCTGATACGAGCTGAGCGATCTTTTCGGGAACATTCTTGCCGCATGCGATATAGTCGAGGAAGAACTGGGGCTTAGCTCCGCAGCAGATGATATCGTTAACGCACATAGCAACGCAGTCGATACCGACAGTATCGTGCTTGTCCATAAGGAATGCGATTTTAACCTTAGTACCAACGCCGTCTGTTCCTGAAACGAGAACGGGTTTGCTGATTCCTGTCATATCAAGCTCAAAGAGTCCGCCGAAGCCGCCGATTCCTGAAAGAGCACCGGGAATCATAGTTCTTGCGATATGTGATTTCATAAGCTCTACAGCCTTATATCCGGCAGTAACGTCAACGCCTGCCTTTTTATAGCTTTCAGAGTAGCTTTTCATTAAAATAAACCTCCGTAAAAATAGTAGTTATCAGGGTGTGCTGACGCTAAGCCAAACACACGTCTTTTTGCAAAATTTCACACATACTGCGTTAAAAATCCGCTTATTCGTTTAGTGCCAACACACCCTAAACGAACATAAGCCGATACGATAGGGATATCGGCTCAGTTGTGATCAGAACAAGTTCTTATTCTTTTCCCGTCCAGCAGTAGGTACAGAGGTCGCACTCGGGCAGACCGATAGCCTTTACCGTACCCTCAAGGGACTGGAATTCAAGTGAAGCGAGCTTTAAGCGGCGGCAGATCTCATCTCTGAGGAATCTTCCTCTTTCTGTATTTCCGTCGCTGTACTCACTGATATATTTAATACCCTCTTTGCCCTCGCGCTCATGAATAATCTGTCTTGCGATAAGCTCAAGCTCAGACTTGCTGCTTGAGAAGTTGAGGTACTTACAGCCGTACATGATCGGCGGACAAGCAGAGCGCAGATGAACCTCTTTAGCGCCGTGTTCGTAGAGAAACTCTACAGTTTCACGCATCTGAGTACCTCTTACAACGCTGTCGTCAACAAAGAGGAGCTTTTTGCCCTCGATAAGCTCATGAACGGGAATGAGCTTCATTTTAGCAACATGATTTCTCATAGACTGATTCTGAGGCATAAAGCTTCTGGGCCATGTAGGAGTATACTTGATAAACGGTCTTGCGAAGGGAATGCCGCTTCTGTTGGCATAGCCGATAGCGTGAGGAGTTCCGGAATCCGGAATTCCGCAGACGTAATCCACATCGGGGAGTCTGCCTGCATTGATATCGTTTTCCGCCATAATTTCGCCGTTTCTTGTACGCATAGTCTCTACAGTAACGCCCTCGTAAACGGCATTGGGATAGCCGTAATATGTCCACATGAACGAGCAGATATGCATTCTTCCGCCGTTTTTTGCGAGAGTCTCGCACTTATCGGCAGTAATACGGGCGATCTCACCAGGTTCAAGCTCACGGCAGGTAGAGTAGCCGAGCTTCTGGAACGCAAACGATTCCATTGAGAGACAGTATCCGTCGTCACGTTTACCGATAACGATAGGGAGTCTGCCGTTTTTATCTCTTGCAGCATAGATTGCGTCCTTGGTGAGGATAATGAGAGTCATAGTGCCGTTGATTTTTTCCTGAGCGTACTTGATTCCCTCAATGAAGTCATCCTTCTGAGCGATAAGCGCGCCGATGAGCGAGCCGGAGTTGATGCTTCCGCTGCTCATTACCTCAAAGTTATCGCAGCCGCTTTCAAAAAGCTCATTTGTGAGCTCCTCAGCGTTATTGATGATACCGACGCTGCAAACAGCGTAGATACCGAAGCGGGATCTTACGAGGATCGGCTGAGGATCCGTATCGCTGATACAGCCGATACAGAGCTTGCCCTGCATTGATACAGCGTCGTCCTCGAATTTAGTTCTGAAGGGAGAGTTTTCGATTCTGTGGATAGATCTCTGGAAGCCTCTCTCCTCGGAATAAGCTGTCATACCGCCTCGTCTTGTACCGAGATGCGAGTGATAGTCAGTTCCGAAAAAGACGTCAGTTATGCAGTCATTTTTAGAAGCTGCACCGAAAAATCCGCCCATTTATTATTCTCCCATCAGTCTCTTCATGATTTCCTGGTAAGCCTCTTCAACGCCGCCCATATCTCTGCGGAAGCGGTCCTTATCGAGCTTTTCATGAGTAGTGCTGTCCCAGAAACGGCATGTATCAGGAGAAATCTCATCAGCGAGGATAATAGTGCCGTCAGATGTTTTACCGAACTCGATCTTGAAGTCAATGAGGTCGATGTTAAGCTCCTTGAAGAACTTGAGCATATAGTCGTTGACCATGAAAGCGTACTTAGTGATGGTATCAATCTCTTCCTTTGTAGCGAGACCGAGACCGAGAGCATAGTAGTCGTTGATGAACGGGTCGCCGAGATCGTCGTTCTTGTAGCTGAATTCGAGAGTAGGCTGCTTGAGCGGAGTGCCCTCCTCGATACCGAGCTTCTTTGAGAAGCTTCCGGCAGCAACGTTTCTTACGATAACCTCAAGAGGAACGATAGAAACCTTTTTAACGATAGTCTCACGGTCGCTGATCTCCTCAACGAGATGAGTGGGAACGCCAGCCTTTTCGAGCATCTTGAACATGAAGTTTGTCATTCTGTTATTGACAACACCCTTGCCCGAGATAGTACCCTTCTTTTCGCCGTTGAAAGCGGTAGCGTCGTCCTTGTAGTCAACGATTACGAGGTCGGGGTCGTTTGTAGCATAAACCTTCTTAGCCTTGCCCTCATAGAGCTGTTCCATTTTTACGATATTTTCCATTTTAATATTCCTCCTGAGAATTATA
>JAFTPG010000089.1 GCA_017463375.1 Ruminococcus sp.
GCACAGAATGCAGAAGCGGTCATTGCCGCTGTGAAAGGATACAAAGATGCTAATCTATAATGCAGAAATCCACACCATGGACACCTCGGGAACCGTTATCGGAAACGGCTGGATCGAAATTTCAGACGGAATTATAAAAGCTCTCGGCGAGGGAATTCCCGAAAATATAAGCGGCGACAGCATCGACGCTTCGGGAAAAAGTCTCTATCCGGGATTCATTGACGCTCACACTCATCTGGGAATCATCGAAAACGGCATTGACTTCGAGGGCGACGACTGCAACGAGGCTACCGACCCGTTTACTCCGCAGATGCGTGCAATCGACGGAATCAATCCGTTCGACCGCTGCTTCGAGGAGGCACGCAAAAGAGGCGTCACCGCCGTTGCGGCAAGTCCCGGAAGCGCCAACGCCTGCGGAGGCGAGATCTGCGCTCTCAGAACAAACGGACGCTGCGCCGACGATATGCTCATTCATACCTGCGGAATCAAGTTCGCTCTGGGCGAGAATCCCAAGAACGTCTACAACGGCAAGGACGAGACTCCCATTACACGAATGGCTATCGCAGCTCTCATCCGTGAGGGACTCCACAAGGCTCGCCGCTATCAGCGTGACATGGACAGCTATCTCTCCGACAGCGATGACTACGACCCGCCTGAATACGACATAAAATGCGAGGCTCTGCTTCCGCTTATCCAGAGACAGCAGAAAGCGTTCTTCCACTGCCATCGTGCCGACGATATCTGTACGGCTGTAAGAATCGCTAAGGAATTCTCCCTTGATGCAGTAATTATCCACGCTACCGAGGGCTGGAAAATCGCAGATATCATCGCCCGTGAGGACATTCCCGTTATCTGCGGACCCATTATCTGCGACCGCTGCAAGCCGGAAATGAACGGTCTTGAGCTGAAAAATGCCGCAGTTATGAAAAATAACGGCGTTAAGCTTGCAATCTGCACCGACCACCCGGTAATTCCGATACAGTATCAGCCGCTTTCGGCTCTTGCCGCTGTAAAGGGCGGTCTTGACTTCGAGGACGCTTTACGTGCGGTAACTATAGACGCTGCGGAAATCCTCGGAATTGAAGAGGAAACAGGCAGCATCGCTGTCGGAAAGAGCGCAGATCTGCAGCTTTACGAAAAAAATGAAAATCCGCTCGACCTTATGTGCGAACCGTCTCTTGTAATCATTAACGGAGCGATTTGCGGATAGTCGGGCAAAAAATCCCGGTGATACTCTATGAAAAAAATCTTATCCTCAATGACGGCTGCTATCTGTACGGCAGCCCTCATATTTCCGTCGGCAATCAGTCTCACAGCCTCGGCTGCGGAGTACTCCGCCGACGGATATACTCTCACTTATACCATATCCGGCAGCTCAGCTGTTATTACGGATTATTCGGGAACTGTCACCTCGCTGACAATTCCATCATCTGTCGGAGGTTATACCGTTACTGCTATCGACAGCGAGGCTTTTGCTGAGGTATCGGGGCTTACCGACGTTACGATCCCCGACAGCGTTACATCTATCGACGAGCGTGCTTTCTGGAACTGCAAATCCCTGAAAAACGTTTTCCTCGGCAGCGGTGTCTCTCAGATCGGAACGTATGCGTTCTCAGCCTGTCCCAGACTCGACTCTTTCAGCGTGAGCGCCTCAAACAGCACCTATACAGCCGTAAACGGAATGCTCTACAGCTATGACGGCTCAACGCTCATAAGCTATGCGGGTGGAAGCTCCGCCGACGTTCCCGAGGGAACCAAGACCATCGGAAAAGCCGCTTTCTTCGGCAATTCGGCACTCAACTCGGTCAAGCTTCCGTCGGGACTCACCTCAATCGGCGATTACGCCTTTTCGGGATGCTTCTCGCTCGGCAAGGTCTCTGTTCCGCTTACCGTTACCTCTCTCGGAAAGGGAAGCTTCATGAACTGCTCCGTTCTGACAGAGGTCACTCTCGGCGCAGGACTCAGGGATATACCCGAGGAATGCTTCAGTATGTGCACCTCGCTCGAGTCAATATATATATCCTCCAACATCACGAAAATCGGCGCAGGAGCATTCTTCAGCTGCCAGAAGCTCGCAGGAATCTACATTCCCGCAAGCGTCGTGAGCATCGGAACAGACGCTGTCGGAACTCATTATAACATCAGAACCGGTAAAAATGAGCCGTTTAAGGACTTCTACATCACAGGCGACCGTGGCTCGGCAGCGCATAAATATGCCATTGCCACAGGCTTCGATTTCATCGACAGCATGACTCCGCCCTACGGGGATGTTGACGCCGACGGATACGTTAACGCTGTCGACGCTTCACTGGTGCTCACCGAGTATGCCAAAACAGCTACCGGAAATCCTTCAACGCTGACCTTCTATGAGCGTACCGCCGCCGACTATAACTGCGACGGAGCTATCAACGCTCTTGACGCTTCACTCATTCTTACCGAGTATGCTGAAAATGCTACAAATCAGATGTGACGGTATATATTGCCGTTTTCGCTAAATCCCGACAAAAATGTACATATAAATTTTATACGCAATCCATTCTTTTTCTATTGACATAAACGCCGAAAAATAGTATTATTAAAGGTAATAAACTCTCGGTTTTTACCGGAGATTTTTCGTATTACGCTTGTTAAGGAGGAAATTTTATGCTTACTGACATGAACAGCAAATTTCAGAAAGAAGGCCTGACTTTTGACGACGTGCTTCTTATTCCGGGTGAATCCGACGTTACCCCCAATATGATCAAGCTCGGCACAAGACTCGCAGGTAATGTAATGCTCAACACACCTATTATGACTGCCGCTATGGATACTGTTACAGATTCCAGAATGGCTATCGCTATCGCAAGAGAAGGCGGTATCGGTATCATTCACAAGAATATGTCCATCGAACAGCAGGCTGAAGAGGTTGACAAGGTTAAGCGTTCAGAAAACGGTGTTATCGTTAATCCTTTCTCCCTCACTGAGGATCATATCGTCGGTGATGCGGACGAGCTTATGGGCAAGTATAAGATTTCCGGCGTTCCGATCGTAGACGGCAAGGGCAAGCTTGTCGGCATCATCACAAACCGTGATATGCGCTTCCTCACCGACTTCAACGCAAGAATTTCTGAGGTTATGACCAAGGATAACCTCATTACTGCTCCCGTGGGAACTACTCTCGAGCAGGCTCAGGAAATTCTCCGCTCACATAAAATCGAAAAGCTCCCCATCGTTGACGATGAAGGCTACCTCAAGGGACTTATCACTATCAAGGATATCGAAAAAACTGTTCAGTATCCCAACTCTGCAAGAGACGAAAAGGGCAGACTCCTCTGCGGTGCTGCTATCGGCGTGACTGTTAACGTTCTCGACAGAGCAAGAGCTCTTATCGAGGCTCAGGTCGACGTACTCGTTCTTGACTCGGCTCACGGTCACAGCTCAAATATCATCAAGTGCCTCAAGATGGTTAAGGAGGCTTTCCCCGATATTCCCGTTATCGCTGGAAATATCGCTACTGCTGAGGCTGCTGAGGCTCTTATCGCTGCCGGCGCAGACTGTCTCAAGGTCGGCATCGGTCCCGGCTCTATCTGTACTACCCGTGTAGTTGCAGGTATCGGTGTTCCCCAGATTACAGCCGTTTACGACGTTGCATGCGTTGCAAAGAAGCACAATATCCCCGTTATCGCTGACGGAGGTATCAAGTACTCCGGCGATATCGTAAAGGCTCTCGCAGCAGGCGCTAACGTTGTTATGCTCGGCTCGCTCCTCGCTGGCTGTGCTGAGGCTCCCGGAGATACTGAGATCTATCAGGGACGTCAGTTCAAGGTCTACAGAGGTATGGGAAGTCTCGGCGCTATGGCTTGCGGCTCAAAGGACAGATACTTCCAGGAGGGTGCTAAGAAGCTCGTTCCCGAGGGCGTTGAGGGACGTGTTCCGTTCAAGGGACCCGTTGCCGATACTATCTTCCAGCTCATCGGCGGTATCCGTTCAGGTATGGGCTACTGCGGATGCATTGATATCCCCACTCTCCACGACAAGGCTAAGTTCATCCGTATCACAGGCGCAGGACTCAAGGAGAGCCATCCCCACGATATCTATATCACTAAGGAAGCTCCGAACTATTCTGCTCAGATTTAATCATTTTTTCGAGTTTATTCTTTAATGTTTATAAAAAATCTCCATTGTCAGCAACAACGAGCTAGCAATGGAGATTTATGTTATAGATTCGGTATTTTTGCACAAATCAACATATGTTCATTTATGCAAATGAACAATTTTTGAATAACATCTTGACAAAACATCAACCAAGCAGTATACTAAAGACAAGAAGTTACAAACTTCTAAATTTCAAGCTTCTTGCATCATTTTTCAAGCTTCTTACATCAATGAATGGAGGTTATTTGCTATGAATGAGCTCATCCCTACTGTAGTTAACGAGGAAAACATCAACACTTTAAAGAGTGCTGTAGGAACTATCGGCAATATAGTTAGCAACTTTAAAGTGAATCGCAAGCTAAGTGCAATGCAGAGAGATATGTTGGAAAAACAAATTGCAACGGTCAAAGTAATTTACGAATTAAACAGTCAGTCTGCTATCTTTCAAGCTTATATGTCCGCTTTACTCACATGTCAAGCAGCTATGACGAATGCAAACATCACCAATGACGTTATTAATACCGCAATGATTAATGGATTTAATATCATTAATGCAGAAATGTTGAGGGCGTTGAAAGGGAGGTAAATTAAAATCATGGATAAACCCTATGCTCCCAAAATTTATAATTCTTCGCACTACGGGATAGTGTCAAAAGAAATCTACGTTATCAGTGTAAAAAAGGCACTTTCCATTTTCAAAATTAAAATGTATGGTGGGTTATTCCAATTATACGTTTTATCATTAAAAAAAATCGACAACCTCATAAACACTCTTGCTGAATTATATGACGAAGTCGAGAAAAAAATGCTTAATACCCTTGAAAAGTATTTTTGAGTTCGGGCGGATGATATCCGCCCCTACTTAATAAGGAGGGCGAGGGCACCCTCCCCTACAAAAGCACAACATAAAATCAACAAATTGTAGGGGCGGTCATCGGTCGCCCGAAATTTAAGTGAAATTTTTTCAGGCGGACAATACCGTCCCTGCGAAGCGAGTTCGAGACCTTCCTCGCTCAGATAACCAAGTGTCTGAAATCAAAACTAAAGGAGAAAATTGAATATGAAAAATAATAAGGTACAGTTCATGTCACAGGGAGCTATAATTGCAGCTCTCTATGTGGCACTCACACACGCTTCAAACATGGCAGGACTCGCAAGCGGAGCAGTTCAGATACGTCTTTCCGAAGCTCTGACAATTCTTCCGCTGTTTACGCCTGCGGCTATTCCGGGACTGTTCATCGGATGTCTGCTGTCAAACCTCACAACAGGCTGTATCCCTTGGGATATCGTCGGAGGTAGTATGGCGACTCTCATCGGTGCTCTGGGTACTTACGCTCTCAGAAAATATCCGTATGCCGGCTGCGTTCCGCCAATTCTCGCCAATGTTGCAATCGTCCCGTTTGTGCTCGCTTACGCCTACGGCTTCGAGGGAACTATACCTTATTTTATGCTCACCGTCGGTATCGGAGAAATAATTTGCTGCGGCGTCCTCGGTACCCTCCTCATGCTCTCCCTCAAAAAACATCCTAACCGCATCAGATGGGCTAGATTCTGATATTATGTAAGCTGTCAGGGGGAATTCATCGCCTACTGGGGAAAACCTTTCTGAGGAAAGGTTCTTCCCCAGACCCCTTTCCAAAGACTTTTAGTCAAAAATCCCCGATAGGGTCATACGACCCTATCGGGGATTTTTAATTGGAAGTTTTAGGGAGGTAGTTTGAGGGAGGACCCTTTTTCAAAAGGGTCTCCATCAATAGACAGTGAACTCCCCCTGACAGCTTACATAATATAGATCTCGCCGTCGATGGTGTAGATGTAGACAGCCTGATTGCCGCCTGTTCTGTAGGAAAGTGCATAGCTGCCGGAATCGCCCTCGAGGGAATACATGCAGTCGATTTTGACTAACTTTTTAGAGGTGATCTCGCCGACTCCGAGGGACTCAAGAA
>JAFTPG010000027.1 GCA_017463375.1 Ruminococcus sp.
AGCGGATTTTTTAGCACAAATTTTGCACAGACAAGGCAAAAATCCGCAGGCGTGCTGACGCACTACAAGGATTTTTAACGCAGTATGTGTGAAATTTTGCAAAAAAGACGTGTGTTTGGCTTAGTGTCAACTCACCCTAATTATACTACAAACCGAGCATATTGTAAATACCCAAATATTGTAAAAAGTCATCCTTAAACAAAAATCCCGTAAACAGGTATGAATCTGCTTACGGGATCATGTTTTCTGGAATATTCCGGATCAGGCGGCTGCTTCCGTATTCTGCGCTGCCGGAGGATCGGTAGGTGCAGGTGCAGGAGGAGCAGTCGGCTCCGGTGCCGGAGGGTCCGTTGCAGCAGCAGGCGGTTCAGTCGGCTCAGGAACAGGATCTGTAGCTTCCTGAGGAGGCTGTGTAACGATCTCCACAGGAGATGTAGGAACAGCTGTTGCTTCTTCCGACGCAGGCTCTGTTGCAGGCTCGTACGGAGTTTCAGGCTCGTATGGATATTCAGGTTCAGGCTGAACAGTTTCGGTGCTCGACTCATAATAATCCTCGCCGACCGTACCTGTATTGATGTAGCCCTCAGAGAAAAATCCGCCCATTGTTGTATAGGTAATTCTTGTTTCTGAAACAGTTGTCGTCGTGGTCTGAGTTGTTGTTACTGTATTTGTGGTCGTTGTAACAGTTGTGGTGACGGTCACATTTTCATCGCCGTCCTGATATACAAGCCCTTCTCTGCCGATTTTCGCAATAGCCTTTTCAGAAGGAGTGATCGGAAACATCACGAAGAAAATCAATATCAGGAATGTAAGCAGCACAAAGCAGCCGCATGAAATGAGTGTCATTCTCGTAGACTTTGACAGACCGAGAAAGAATTCTTTAATTTTGCTCATAATAGAATGAAACACGCTCCTAAATTGGTTGTATACTTATTTTAGTACAAATAGGAGTAAAAGTCAAGTGAAAAGCGGTAAAAATTATGAAAACACTGAATTATGAGCAGAACAGGCATCCCTGCGATTTTTCGCAGTTTAAAGGTTTCCCTTTATCCGGTTGATCGCGCCTTTTTCAAGACGTGAGACCTGCGCCTGAGAGATTCCTATTTCTCCGGCGACCTCGACCTGAGTTTTTCCCTGTAAAAACCTCAGATACAATATGGTTCTCTCACGCTCGCCAAGCTCTTTGATTGCGTCACGGATGGAAAGCTCGTCCATCCAGCTGTCAACATCGTTTTTATCCCCTATCTGGTCCATTATATAGAGCGTATCTCCAGAATCGGAGTAAACAGGCTCATAGAGTGAAATAGGGTCACTGATGCTCTCCAGTGCGATCACAACATCGGCTCGCTTTGCACCAATTTCCCTGGCGATTTCTTCGATATCAGGCTCTCGCTGATTTTTCAGAATAAGCCGTTCCTTTGCCTGGATCGCCTTGTATGCAAGGTCACGGAGCGAACGGCTTACCTTGATCTGACCGTAGTCACGAAGATATCTCCGCAGCTCTCCGCTTATCATTGGTACGCAGTATGTTGAAAATCTTACTTCCTTTGTAAGATCAAAATTATTGATCGCCTTTATCAGTCCGACAACTCCTATCTGAAACAGGTCATCAATATCCTCGCCTCTGCCTGTGAATTTTTGTATTACACTCAACACAAGTCTGAGATTTCCCTGAATCAGCTTATCTCTTGCTTCCTTGCTTCCTGTCGCCTGAATTTCCTTCAGAAGCTCTATCTTTTCGCTCTCCTTGAGCACAGTAAGCTCCGATGTGTTTATTCCCGATATTACTACTTTACTGTACGCCATAACACCACTCCGGCAGTCCTCGGACTGCGCCGCTTTTTTCAGGCAAACGGCTGCCGTTTTTTTCTGGTATTATTATGGACAGCAAATTTTTCTGTAATCACTGGGAATTATTTCCGAATACAAAAAGGCAGCCCGAAGCTGCCTTCATACTGCGTATCAACGCTGATCAATCATTAATATACTCCACAAGCTTTCCGATGCACTGCTCGAAATTTGTACCGTACCACATCTCGTCAAAATGCTCCGCAGTTGCTCTGATGCAGTCAACTGTGTACCTGACAGCAATATCAAGAGCCTTCTGAACAGATTTTCCGCGGACTACCGCACCGGTAAATACACTCGCAAAAATATCTCCTGTGCCGTGTACGCTGTGCTTGACGTTTTCATCGAATGAAAAGAAAAACTCCCCTGTCAGGCTGTCGTAAGCAGCAGCTCCCTGACGCTTATCATCGTAGTGAACTCCCGTAATAACAGGCGTTCTGCATCCGATCTCAGCAAGCCTGCGAAGCACATCCTTGACGTAGCTCTCATCGTATTCCTCAGCGTAAGGGATTCCAAGCATAAACGAAACCTCTGTCATATTCGGAATTATGTAATCTGCCTTTGCACAAAGCTTTTTCATTTCTTCTGCAAACTCATTGCCGAAGCCCGCATAGAATCTGCCTCCGTCTCCGAGCACAGGGTCTACAACTATAACGTTGTCCTCAGTTTTAAATGTATCGAAAAATCCGGAAATGATCTGCACCTGTTCCATTGAACCAAGATAGCCCGTGTAAATTGCGTCGAATTTCAGGTTCAGCTTCTGCCAGTGTTCGGATATTCCGGGAATATCTCCTGTAAGGTCACGAAAGGTATATCCGGTAAAGCCTGTGCCTGTGTGCGTTGACAAAACAGCTGTCGGTATCACTGCCGTCTCTATTCCCATTGCCGAAATAATCGGCAGCGCAACAGTCAGCGAGCACTTTCCAAAGCATGATATATCCTGTATCGTAACAACCCTTTTCATAACATATCTCCCATCATAAAGCTTCTTTGTACTTTCATAAACTTCTCTAATTGTACACCATTTTAATCAAGGTGTCAACATTAATACATGATTTGAGATAATTTTTGCATGACAACCCTTGTGGCTGTTCCAATAATGTTAAAATACATCACGGGCAGCCGCAAGGTCTGCCCCTGCCGTCGAATCTCAAATATATAAATCATTTGAATAATGAGATTGATTTCTGCGGGAAATTTCTTCCTGCACTTGAATTCTCACTGAATTTGTGATATAATTAGCATGATAATCTGAACCGATTAAGATAAGGAGGTTTTATATGACTGCCAAGGAAGAGTTTATTTCCATATATAAGGATAATATCAAACGTCCCGGAGCAGATAAGCTTCTGGATTATCTTGAGAACAAGTGCGACTTTTTCACAGCTCCAAGCAGCACACGCTTTCACGGAGCCTACGAGGGCGGTCTTGTTCAGCACAGCGTAAACGTTTATCACTGTCTCAAGGACTATCTTGAACGTCAGCGTGTAAAGGATATGTACGGCATGAGTTATTCAGACGAAACTATTGCCATCGTCTCGCTGCTGCACGACCTGTGCAAAATCAATTTCTATACCGTTGATTACCGTAATGCAAAGAATGCTGACGGTGTGTGGGAAAAGGTTCCTTATTACACGATTTCCGATAGTATGCCATACGGTCATGGTGAGAAATCAGTCTACATAATCTCGGGATATCTCTACGGTGAAAACCGTCTTTCCCGTGAGGAGGCTTTTGCTATACGCTATCACATGGGATTCTCGGGAAATGAAGATAAAAATTCCATCGGAAAAGCACTCGAAATGTATCCTCTTGCATTTGCATTGAGTGTTGCCGATATGGAGGCTTCATATTTCCTTGAGGGAAGCAATAAGTGATCCCGCTGCAAATAATTTAATAATGTTAGGAGTTTTACATCTATGAATTGGTACGATAACGCCATAATCTATCACATCTATCCCCTCGGCTTCTGCGGAGCGCCTAAGTTCAACGACGGCGGCGAAGTAGTTTACCGTCTCGACAAGGTTCTTGACTGGATTGACCACTTCAAGGAAATGAACGTGGACGCCGTTTACTTCGGACCCGTATTTGAGTCCGTTGAGCACGGCTATGATACTACCGACTACAAGACTATCGACCGCCGTCTCGGTGACAACAACTCGTTCAAAAACATCTGTAACAAGCTCCACGAAAATGGTATCAGAGTTATTCTCGACGGTGTTTTCAATCACGTCGGAAGAAAATTCCCCCAGTTTGTCGATATCCAGCAGAAGGGACAGGGCTCAGGCTACTGCGACTGGTTCCAGAATCTCAATTTCGGAGGTCAGAGTCCCTGCGGCGATAACTTCTGGTATGAGGGCTGGAACGGTCACTATAATCTCGTTAAGCTCAATCTCAGAAATGTCGGCGTATGCGATCACCTCATCGACGCTGTGAACTACTGGATCGAGGAGTTCGGTATTGATGGTATCCGCTTCGACGCTGCAGACTGCATTGACTTCGATTTCTTTAGAAGAATACGCAGCTTCTGTAAGGGCAAGAAGCCTGATTTCTGGCTCATGGGAGAAATTATCCACGGTGACTACATGCGCTGGGCTAATCCCGAAATGCTCGACAGTGTTACCAACTATGAGTGCTACAAGGGTCTTTATTCCTCGCACAACGATAAAAACTACTTCGAGATCGACTACTCCATCAACCGTCAGTCCGGCTGCAACGGCATATACAAGGGGGTCAATCTCTATACCTTTGTTGACAATCACGATGTCAACCGTCTCGCAAGCACTGTAAGCAATCCGGCTTATCTTCCGCTCGTCTACACAATGATGTACACAATGCCCGGTATTCCGTCTATCTATTACGGAAGCGAGTACGGCATTCAGGGACGCAAGGAGAATAATTCCGACGATAATCTCCGTCCCTGCCTGTATCTTCCTGACATGGAAAGAGAAAATACCGACCTCTACAGACATATTGTAAAGCTCGGAAGAATCTACCGTGCTTACCCTGCACTCAGAATCGGCGAGTATCACACTATTATCATCCGCAATCAGCAGATTCTCTACAGTAAGGAACTGAACGGTCAGACTGTTTATGTTGCTCTCAACCTCAGCGAGGGTGAATTCGACCTCAGCTTCAATACTTCTATGAATGCTCTTGTTGATGTTGTCAGCGCAAGAACTGTTGAGGTAAATAACGGTAATGCCTATATCAAGATGCCGCCGTTCTCCTCAATGATCATCGTTTCGGATGATATCGTCAATGTTGAGCCTGAGCAGCCTGCTGCTGAAGCTGTACAGGAATCCGTTACTGAGGTAATTCCCGGAGCTAAGTACCGTCACTTCAAAGGCGGCGAATACGAGGTCATTGCTGTCGCACGCCACACGGAAACTCAGGAGGAACTCGTCGTTTATAAGTCGCTTTCTACCGGCGAGATCTGGGCAAGACCTAAATCAATCTTTATCGGCAGCGCAGGAAATGAAATGCGTTTTACCATGATATAACAGAAAACCGTGCTTCTTCATGAAGCACGGTTTTTCATATATTACTCAAATGAATCAAGATCAAGATCGCCGAGAAGCTCTTTAAGCTCCGCAAGCTCGTCTGCTGTCAGAGTTACTCCCTTTCCCATCTTTGAGTGATCCGGAGACCATTCACGGATATCATACTTAGGCTCACGCTCATTCCAGCTAACCATGTTGAGTTCCTTTGTCCAGCCCTTTGCATTTTCGGACAGAACACCGATTTTTTCTGTGATTTCAAATTTCAGTTCAGCCATTGCTAATCTCCTTCTATGAGTGTTTTTCTATATTTTACCACAAAAAAGATATTTTGTCCAGCCTTAAATTATAAATTGTTGCTTTATGCGGAGTGTTTTCGCAGCCTACTGGGGCAAACCTTTCTGAAGAAAGGTTCTTCCCCAGACCCCTTTCCAAAGACTTTCACTCAAATTTTACGGATAGGGGCATGCCCCT
>JAFTPG010000090.1 GCA_017463375.1 Ruminococcus sp.
ATGGAAAATTTAAATAAAAGTTTTAGGGAGGGAGTTTGAGGGTGACTCCCCACAGTGTGGGGAGATGTCCGAAGGACAGAGGGGACTCGCGCCAGTAAGGCGGACCCTTTTTCAAAAGGGTCTCCCTCAATAGATTGCGAAAGTACTCCCGATAAACAGGAATTCACCAATTGGTTTGGGTTTGCAATTTTGAAGAGGATATGGTATAATAACAAGTTGGAATAATGCAAAGGAGAATTTATATGAGTATTTTTGATATATTCGACAGGATTTCCACAAATTCGCAGGCAGGCGGAGGTAAAATAGAATATGTGATTGCGGGACTGGGCAATCCGGGGATGCAGTACGAGGGGACACGTCACAACGCAGGCTTCATGGCGATAGACACTCTTGCAAAGAAGCTGGGAGTACAGATAAACCGCATGAAGTTCAAGGGAATGACTGCGGAGGCAACGATCGAAGGGAAGCGCTGTCTGCTTCTGAAACCGACAACGTTTATGAATCTCAGCGGAGAATCAGTGGTTCAGGCAATGGAGTTCTACAAGCTTGACACGGACAGACTGATTGTGCTGTACGATGACATTTCGCTCGAGCCGGGGAAGCTCCGCATACGCAGAAAGGGCAGTCACGGCGGTCATAATGGCATGAGAAGCATAATTGACCTGACGGGAAAGGACGATTTCCCGAGGGTAAAAATCGGAGTCGGCAAGAAGCCTCACCCTGATTATGACCTTGCCAAGTGGGTGCTCGGGAAGTTCTCGAAGGAGGACGCTGAGAAAATGGCTCAGTCTGCGGAGAATGCAGGCGAATGCGTCAAGCTCATGGTGCAGGGCAAAACTGACGAGGCAATGAATAAATATAATTCCTAGGAATTGAGAACTTGTTCTAAACGAGGAGAACAGCATGAATCTTTTCAAGCAGACATTCAGGGAGCTTCCGGGCTGGAAAAGCATAGAGGAAGCCTTAAAAAAGAACATCTCGCCCGTTTCCGCAACGGGCATTTCGCATATACACAGGGCACAGCTGATCTATAATCTCAGCGGAGAAAAAACGGTTCTTGCGGTGACGGGAACAGAAGCCGAGGCAAAAAAGCTCTGCGACGACATAAATATGATGTCGGGAGAGGAAACTGCTGTGCTTTTTCCGTCAAAGGAGCTTGTTTTCACTCCCGTTGAGGGCATAAACAGGGAATATGAATACATGAGGATATCGGCTTTGTCAAAGGCGGCAAGAAGCGAATGCGGAGTCATCTGTGCAAGCATTGAAGCCGTTATGCAGCCTGTTATTCCATGCGGAATCCTGATTGCGGGCAGTATCGTTCTGGAACAGGGCGGAGAGGTCAATCTCACGGAGCTGTGTGGAAATCTCTCGAAATGCGGCTATCAGCGCTGCGAAAAGGTTGAGGGAGCGTCGCAGTTCTCGGTAAGAGGCTCGATCATCGACATTTTCCCCGTTCAGTCTGCAAAGCCTGTGCGTATCGAGCTTTGGGGCGACGAGATTGACTCCATCTCCGAGTTTGAGACCGATACTCAGCGCAGGACTGAACCTCTTGAGAGGATCGAAATATCTCCTGCAAGCGAGGTTCTCTACGACAGCGAGGAGCTTGCCGCAAAAATCGAGGATATGTGCAAAAAGGCGCGCGGAAAGCGTGCTGAGCTTGTCCGTGAGCATCTCGGAGCAGACGTCCGCAGGCTCCGTGCAGGCGAGCTTCTCGTGCACGGACACAAATATTATCCGCTTGTGTACGGAGAAGCTTCGACAGTTTTCGACTATATTGACGGAGCTATTGTTTTCAGCGACTATTCCGACGTTATGGAAAATGCAAACGGAGTTACGGCGCGTCACAACGAGGATGTGAAGATCCTCATGGAGGACGGTCAGCTGTGCAAGGGACTGAGCGGATATTATCTTGAGCTTCCCGAGATTCAGCTGATAGCGTCAAAGAGAAACTGTTTGTATCTCAGCTCGTTTATGCAGGGCGGAGAGAGAATAGATTTCCGCAGACTTGTCGGGTTCGAGTCAATGCAGAACGCTCCGTGGGGAGGCGAGCTGAACCAGCTTATCGAGGATTTGGAGGAATACCGCCGCAGAAGTTACAGAATGATTCTTGCGGCAGGAAGCGAAAAAACGCTCCCGATTCTCAGGCAGGATATCGAAAAACGAGGAATTCCGTGCGATATCATAACAAAGGAAACTGTTCCCGAAAACGGCAGAGTATACCTCATGGCAGGCTGCTTCAGCGCAGGCTTTGAGTATCCCGAAAACAAGACAGTTCTCATTACACAGGGTCGTGCGATGAATTCCGCCAATAAAAAACGCAGGAAGAAAAAAAGCAAGAGTGAAGAAATCCGCAGTCTTGCCGATATTCAGGAAGGCGACCTTATCGTACATTCTGGTCACGGAATCGGAAGATTCATCGGAATCCGCAAGCTTGAGTATGACGGTGTTATCAAGGACTACATCACTATACAGTATGCCGGCACGGATAAGCTCTATATTCCCGTAACTCAGCTTGACCTTGTGTCGAAATATATCGGTCCGAGAGACGATACGGGAGTGCGTCTGAACAAGCTCTCCTCCAACGAGTGGCAGAGAACGAGAAGCAATGTCAAAAAAGCGGTCAAGGATATGGCTCACGAGCTGATTGCGCTCTACGCCAAGAGAGAACAGAGCAAAGGCTTTGCGTTCTATCCCGACGATGAGATTCAGCATGATTTCGAGGAGCGTTTCCCCTATGTGGAGACCGATGACCAGCTTCAGTCGATTGCTGAGATCAAGGCGGATATGGAACGTCCACGACCCATGGAGAGACTCCTTTGCGGAGACGTAGGCTTCGGTAAGACCGAGGTTGCGCTCAGAGCTGCAATGAAGTGCGTTCTTGCAGGAAAGCAGTGTGCGATACTTGTTCCGACCACGGTTCTTGCTCGTCAGCACTATCAGACCGCTGTGCGAAGATTTGAGAATTTTCCCGTAAACGTGGAACTTCTTTCACGCTACAGAACTCCCAAGCAGCAGACCGAGATTCTCAAGAAGCTCAAAAGCGGACGAATTGACGTTCTCATCGGAACGCATAAAATCATTCAGAAAAGCGTTGTTTTCAAGGATCTGGGACTCGCCATCATCGACGAGGAGCAGCGCTTCGGAGTGGCTCACAAGGAAAAGTTCAAGGAGACCTTTGCAGGAGTGGATGTGCTGACTCTTTCGGCAACTCCGATTCCGAGAACGCTCAATATGGCGATGAGCGGAATCCGTGATATGTCGGTCATAGAGGAGCCGCCGCAGGACAGATATCCCGTCCAGACCTATGTTATCGAATACAACGCAGGAACTCTCGTTCAGGCAATCGTCAGGGAGCTTCGCAGGGGCGGTCAGGTCTACTACATCCACAACAGGGTCGAGACGATCCGAGCCTGTGCCGCACGCTTGCAGGATATGCTTCCCGATGCGAGAATCGCTTTTGCCCACGGTCAGATGTCCGAGGAGGAGATGTCCGACATCTGGGAACAGCTCGTCAATCATGAGATTGATATTCTTGTGTGCACCACGATAATTGAGACGGGAGTCGATGTCCCGAACGTGAATACTCTTATTATCGAGGACTCAGACCGCTTCGGACTTTCACAGCTCTACCAGCTCAGAGGAAGAGTAGGACGTTCCAACCGCAGAGGATACGCCTATTTTACGTTCAAAAAGGATAAGGTTCTGACAGAGATAGCGACAAAGCGCCTGAATGCGATGAGAGAGTTCACACAGTTCGGAAGCGGCTTCCGCATAGCTCTGCGAGACCTCGAAATAAGAGGTGCGGGAAGCATTCTCGGAGGACGTCAGCACGGTCACATGGAGGCTGTCGGATATGACATGTATCTGCGCTTGCTGTCCGAAGCTGTTGCCGAGGAAAAGGGCGAGCAGCCTGAGAAGATTCCGGAGTGTCTGGTGGATGTCCAGATTGAAGCTCACATTCCCGAAAAATATATCGAGAGCCTTAATCAGCGTATTGACATGTACCGCAAGATCATGCTCGTGAACGAGGACTCCGATAAAACCGATCTCATTGATGAGCTTATCGACCGCTACGGAGAGCCTCCGAAATCAGTTGTCGGACTCATTGACGTTTCGCTGCTCAGGAACAAGGCGGCGCACCTCGGAATCACCGAAATATCGCAGAAAAACGGCTCGATGTACTTCTATACCGAATACATGAACATGAATCAGATCACGGCTCTTTCCGCTGAGTATAAGGGGAAAATAACTATCAACGGCAGCGGAAAATCCTATATTTCCGTGAAGATAACTCCGAAAATCCGCCCCTTCGACATGATGAAAGACGTTGTGGAAATTATATATGAAAACCGTGAAAATAATAGTAAAAATGTGTAGTATGTATATCGCAGGACTGTGAAATTTGTGGAAATTGCTACTGGACATATAGACAGTTTGATGTTATAATAATGATATGAAATTATATAGTGCGGCAGCTCCTAGGGCAGGGAGCAATCTTGTGTCGTACATAAGTAAGGAGTTTTTAACTATGAACATTAAGAAGATATTTGCAGCTGTAGCTGCAACAGCAATTTCA
Organism: Ruminococcus sp.; assembly: GCA_017463375.1. Lineage (GTDB taxonomy): Bacteria > Bacillota > Clostridia > Oscillospirales > Ruminococcaceae > Ruminococcus. Next base: position 4,577 of record JAFTPG010000090.1, read on the forward strand.
GCTGCTTCTCTCGCAGCAATGACTTTCAGCGCATCCGCTACAACACCTATCACTTATAACGGACCCAGCGAGGGTTCACTCGCTACAGACAACGATGGAATTTCTCTCCGCAGGAATATCCTGAATGAATGGACTACACCTGTTACTACAGATATAGCGAAAACAACTACTGTTATTGATTACATTAAGGTAGATTTCACTGTAAGCGGTATCGGTGATAACTACTGCAACCATAATGAGGACGGCTCTGAGGGAGATCCTTACTACGCTTGGCTCGCAGGCTCTATCGGTGCAAATGGTGATGTATGGACTCAGGATGACGCTGCGGCTTTCAAGGTTGCTCTTACAGGTGACGGTAACTACTCCATAACATGGGATCTGGATCAGGATGCAGATACCATTAACTGCCTGATTCTCCAGACAAACATCAATTTCTACAACTATGGTTCATCTATCGCAGAGAGTGGTCTTGATATCACAGTAACCTCAGTTACTACAGGCACAGCTGCTGAGGAAACACCTTCTGATGATGCAACTGATCCTTCTGAAGATGCAACAGATGCTACAGATGAGAATAAGGATCCTGCTGTGACAACAACTTCCGGCGACGGAAACAAGGACGAAACAGTTACAACAACTGCTTCTGACGATACAAAGAAGGACGAAAAGACTACAACAGCTAAGGCTGACAGCAACAAGACTCCTGCAACAACAAAGGCTGCTTCAAACGGCGGTAAGAACGAGACTTCCGCTAATACAGGTGATGCAGGCGTAGGTATTGCATTTGCAGCACTCGCAGTTGCAGGCGCAGCAGCAGTAATTGCAAGAAAGAAAGACTAATTTAAGCAATAAGAACCAAAACTAAAAATTAACAATAATGCCCTCTGGATTCAGGGGGCATTGTTTCTATAAGGAGGACTTGAATTGAGTTACAAAAAGCTTTTGGCAAGCGCATTTATGTTCACAATGCTTGCGGCTTCGGCGGGATGCGCAGAGAATGAAGATAAATCCGATGAACCCGCAGCTCCGGCACCTGTTGAGGCTTCGGACGAGAATGCAGTCACCTTCGACGATGATGATTTTTCCTTTGCCGAGGTCATCTGCGACGATTCTACTTCCGCTGAGGGCGAGCTTTCCGTGGTCGAGGTTCAGGGCAACAAGATGCTCAAATTTACCGACAGCGGCAATGTTGCGATGGAGGAGCGCGTCCAGAAGATACGGATCAATGCGGTTTCGCTTATCGGAGCCGAGAATCTCGAAAAGGTCAGCAGGATAGAGTTCGACCTGTATGCTGATGCAACAGACGATCTCCTTGTGAATGAGAACGGAGAGAATGTCAAAGCTCCCGGCTGGATCGGCGGCGGTGGAGGAACTGTCACTGCGGACGACGAGAAGTGGTATGATTTCGGAGAATTTTCAGGCGGCGAGTATAATTTCGATATGTCCGGAGCAGTTCATGCGGAGTTCAAGTTCCTGCTTGCGGCAGGCGGACAGAAATGGTCTGCGGAGATGGAGGATGCGAATTTCCTGATCATGCGCTGGGGAATCCAGAACGAGTCGAATATGTATATTGATAATATCGTTTTCTATGACGAGGAGGGGAATTCGATTCCGCTTCTGAAGTAAAAAAGGCAGAAGTTTTCGCTCAAGCCTTTTTCAAAAGGGACGCCCTGCAAGAGAGGGCGTCCTACTACTTTTTAAGAATGACAATTTGTAGGGGACGGCGTCCTCGACGTCCCAATAATTAATTAGCAGCGGGGCGTCGAGGACGCCGTCCCCTACACCTATACATTTTCAATCGAAAAATAAAGTGTTAGTTATTAAAACATACTACGATTATGCGAAAAAAGGCAAACCATCGCGGTTTGCCTTTCGTAATTATATCCGATTACTGATTGTTGAATCTCTCAACTTCCTCAGTGATAACACCTGTCCATGCGTCACGGAGAGCAGCCCATGAGTCAACAGCCTCGTTGCCTTCAAGGAGAGCTTCCTGGAGGTTGTTCATAACGCCTCTTGTCTCATAAGTATACTCGCCTGAGCCGTACATTCTTTCGCCCATACCATAGCCGAAGTCGAACATAGGAGTTGTGTTGTCTGTGTCGAGGAATGACTGGAGAGCGTCATACTGCTCCTCAGTAACGTAGCTCTTGACAACGCCTGAAGCTGACTG
>JAFTPG010000028.1 GCA_017463375.1 Ruminococcus sp.
TTGTGTCCTCGACTTCATCCAGCAACTGCTGACGGTGCTGTAACTGCTTATCCGTACACTCAATTTTATTTTCCAGCACGGCAACCTCACGAGTGCGTTGTTGCTTTTTGAAATCCAGCACAGACAAATGCTCATTGTGCGTGCCGAGCTGCTCCCACTCGATATTTCGGGAACGCATAAGCTGTGCAAGGACTTCCTTTTCGCTATCAATCCACAGCTTGCAGGCGGTATTGAACTTGCCCTCGCCCTTGAAGCCTTGCTGTTCCAGAGCCTTTGTCAGCGATACTCTTGTTGATAGTCCACGCTTCTGTTCCGTTGCAAAGGGAACGAAGTCGATGTGAATATGCGGCGTTGCTTCGTCAAGATGAATGACCGCATTGAACACACGCAGGTGCGGATTTCGTGCCTGAAAGCTGTCGGCAAACTCCCGAAGAAGCTCGGTTGCGACCCTGCCCATATCAGAGCAGACAGGCGTATCGTCCTGATTGCCGATTTGGAAAATGACCTCGTGATACTCCTGTTCCTGACGGCTGTGACGGATATGCTCGTGGTAGTCTTTGATAACCCTGTCCTTGCGTTTTTGCTTGGCGTTGTATTCGGCGAGAGCCTTGTCGAACAGCTCGTGATAGACCTGCCCGATGTCGTCTTTGATAATGGTGGTGTTGTCTTTCGTTCTGGTCGGGTCAACATTTTCACACAGAAACTCACGGTTATTGTGAGGCAGGCTGTGTTTCTTGCTGATACGACCGCTGATTGTTCTTTTTTCGATAGGGATTGCTCCTTTCATATTGAATTTTGTGGGTGGGTGTGGTATAATATATCAAACAACAAATTTGATTTTTCAAGGGGATATTTATGAGCCGAAATAAAGCACTTGTCATTTATTTATCAGGAACTTTAGGGCAAGTATTGATGATATCTATTATAGTTTTTATATTGCGTAATTTGGGTATAGTTGTAGATTACACGACACCGATTGGAATGGTTGCTATTGGAATTGGAGGAGTTTCATCTGCTCTATGGGGAGCTATTATCACGGTAAAATATAAAAAGTATAGTATTAAGAAAATACTAAAAGATTTTTTTTACTATAAAGCAAAAATTAGTAGCTATTTGTTTGTTCTTATGTTCTTGGTCTTGGATTTTTGCTATATTGCATTTAATGGAGAATTAGTGTTAAGTGCATGGTATATTCCTGTTATCTTATTTTTTAAGGCAATCATATTTGGCGGAATTGAAGAAGTAGGATGGAGATATTTTTTTCAACCAATTTTGCAGGAACGCCATAATTATATCACTTCAACGATTATTACTTTTTGCGCATGGGGAATATGGCATTTTTCTTATTTCTATATTGAAGGGACATTACCGCAAGTACAGACGTTTGGATTTCTACTGGGGTTGCTGACAAATTGCTTTATTTTATCGGCTTTATTTATAAAAACAAATAGTTTGTGGATATGTGTGATGACACATTCATTAATAAATGTTTTTTCACAATTAGCAACGGGTGGAAATCTATATGTATCATATATTTGTAAAATAATCATTATTGTTATAGCAGTTGTTTTTTCGATTAGAGAACAAAGCAAAAAAGGAACAGATGTGTCAGTTCTTTAAAGGACGTAATTTCAGTTTGTCAGCATGAGCAAATTTCAATTTATCCGTTCAAACTAACCTCGCCTTTGTTACTTTCTGCGAAAGTAACGCAAAGATACTTTTGACATACGCGTAGGCTTCTATCAAAAGTATCATTGCGCTCTCCGATGGGCAGACGTTCCAACTTAACGGAGTTGAGTTTTTGCACATCCCTTTGCGTGACGGCTGACGTGGTAGGCAAGCTGTGCCATAAGAAAGCTTTTACCCAGCTTCGGTGCACCAACGAAAAGATACACGCCCGGATAGAGCAAACCATCAATAATCGGCGGTCTGCTCTGGAACACGGTTTCGTAAAGTTCGTTCATCGAAACGGTTTTGAGATAGTAAGGATTCATTATCTGCTGAAAAAAGTCATCAGAGGTATTGAAATCTTCGTTGATTTCTGGTATAATACTTGTAGATTGATTTTGAGATGACTGCTCCGCACCTGCGCCAACAGGTGCAACGGGAGTGGTCATTTCTTCTTTTATGGTCATTCACATTCTCCTTTCAAGCCATAGAGTGTAGTGTTGATGAGCCGTATTGTTTCAAGCAGTTCAGCGTCAATATTCGCACCGTTCTCAATGCGCTTCAGCTCTGACAGCATCATTTCAAGATTGACTTTCAGTTGTTTGTAAACCCTCGGATTGCCCTGAACGACAATATCACGGTTCATACATTTGCGGTAGCAGTATTCCTGTTTCGGAAGTCCCGATAAAGCAACGGCACGGTTAAGCTCGTCGAATTCTTCGGGCGATACTCGGAAACCTACGGTTATGCTTCTGAAGCGGTTGTATTTGTCTACGTTTTTAGCTGACATTTTCATCATTCCTTTCAAATTCAAGTTTTTCAGCCATTTCTTTTTGCTTAGATGGGAACAGGTGAGCATATCGGTATGTGATTTCGATACTCTCGTGTCCGACCCTGTCTGCAATAGCGACAGCGGAGAAGCCCATTTCAATCAAGAGGGAAACGTGGGAGTGTCGCAGGTCGTGGATACGAATACGCTTTACACCCGTTTCCTTTGCACCTCTGTCCATTTCACGATGAAGATAATTTTTCGTGATAGGGAAGATACGCTCGTCAGGAGATATATCATACAGCATATCAATATATTCCTTGATTTCATCACAGAGGAACGGCGGCATTTTTACGGTGCGATTGCTTTTCTTGGTCTTTGGCGAGGTAATCACATCCTCTCCGTGCAGTCTTTGATAGGACTTGCTGACCGTTACTGTCTGCTTATCGAAATCAAAGTCCGAGGGAGTCAGAGCAAGAAGCTCACCCATTCGCAGACCGCACCAATATAACACCTCAAACGCATAATAAGAAACAGGCTTATCCATCATAGCCTCGGAAAATCTGAGATATTCGTCCTTTGTCCAGAATAGCATTTCCTTACGCTGTTCCGTTCCCATATTACCAGCCTTGCAAGCTGGATTGCTCGTTAGGTCGTAAAATCTGACAGCGTGATTGAATATCGCTGAAAGCTGATTATGAAGCGTTTTCAGGTAAGTTGCCGAATATGGCTTGCCTTTTTCATCACGGAAACGTATCATCTCATTCTGCCACGCAATAACGTCCTTTGTCTGTATCTCATTGATTTTTCGCTTGCCGAAATACGGGAGTATCTTCGTATTGATGATATTTTCCTTTGTGAGCCACGTTGTTTCTTTCAGCCTTGATTTCATATCACGGGTGTAGATTTCCACGAAGTCCTCAAACATCATTTCCATATCTGCCGAGGTTTGTAGCAGGAAGCTTCGCTCCCACATCTGTGCTTCCTTTTTAGTGGAAAAGCCACGTTTGCACTTCTGCTTGCGTTCGCCTTTCCAGTTGTCGTATCGCACCATTACATACCAAGTGCTGTTCTTTTCGTCCTTATAAACCGACATTCGCATTCTCCTTTCCATTCTGAGAGCCGTTATACAGCCTTTCGTAGAAATACTGTCTGTTGACTCGTCCCGAAATTGTGATGAAGCCTTTTTCCTCAAGCTCCTTGTTCAGCTTCTTGATGAGCTTGTAAGCGTATGGAACTGATACTTCAAGTTCCTGTGCAACTTCTGCTGCCTTGATGAATTTGTTGGTCATAGAAAACCACCTTTCGTGAATAATTTTAGATTTATACTAAGCAATTCTGTTTAGCTACAATTCTATTATACTAAACATATTTGCTTTTGTCAACCCTTTTTTTGAAATTTTCTAAACTTTTTTGTTTATTTGCTCTTGACTATCCTAAACAAATATGCTAAAATGGAGAAAACAGGCATTTTGCAGATAGGAGAGTACTTATGGCTATCGGAGATAGAATCAAGAGAATACGCAATTTCAGAGGACTTACACAAAAAGAGTTTGGCAAGCTTATCGGTTTTGATGAAAAGACAGCGGATATTCGTGTTGCACAGTATGAATCGGGAACAAGAACACCCAAAGAGGAACTGCTTCAGAAGATGGCAGAGGTTCTCGATGTAAATTATCGTTCTCTATATGAACCTACATTGTATGCCGCAGAGGATATAATGTATACACTATTTGAGCTTGACGAGCATTACACCACAATCGTCCACGATGTTCCTGACGAAGAATATCCAGAAAGCAAGCACCTTGCTGTGCAGTTCAAGTCCAATTTGCTTGACAGTTTCTTGAAAGAGTGGCAGCAACGCAAAAAAGACCTTGCCGATGGAGTCATCAGCAAGGCCGAATATACAGAATGGAAGCTTAACTGGCCTGCTACCGCAGACGACTGCGGCAAGCACAAGCCTAAAAAGGAATGGAGAGATAACCCCCAAGCCACTTGTGACGAAGAATAATTGCACACAGCTTCCTGTTATCAATCTGTTATCAAAAGACAAAAGAAAATCCCGAAAACCCCATCGTTGCGAGGTTTTCGGGATTGATTATTTTATTCCCACTCAATAGTCCCAATCGGCTTAGGAGTGAGGTCATAGAGAACGCGGTTGATGCCCTCGACCTCTGCTGTGATACGAGCTGTAATCTTATGGAGAAGAGCATAAGGAATTTCCTCGATAGTAGCGGTCATAGCGTCAGTAGTATTGACAGCACGGATAATAGCAGGCCAACCCTCATAGCGTTTGCCGTCCTTGACTCCGACGCTCTTCATATCAGGAACAGCGATAAAATACTGCCAAACAGTCTGATTAAGACCGGCGTTATCGAACTCTTCACGGAGGATAGCGTCTGCTTCACGGAGAGAATTAAGGCGGTCACGAGTAATAGCGCCGAGGCATCTTACACCGAGTCCGGGACCCGGGAACGGCTGGCGGTCAACCATAGAAGCGGGGAGACCGAGTGCCTTGCCGACAACACGAACCTCGTCCTTATAGAGGAGACGAACGGGCTCAACGAGTTCAAACTGCATATCTTCCGGAAGTCCTCCAACGTTGTGGTGAGCCTTAACTCCGTCGCTCTCGAGGATATCGGGGTAAATAGTACCCTGTGCAAGGAAAGAAATTCCCTCGAGCTTGCCGGCTTCCTCATCGAATACCTTGATGAACTCGCCGCCGATAATCTTGCGCTTTGTTTCGGGATCCTTGACGTCCTTGAGAAGATCGAGGAAACGGTCTGTAGCGTCAATATAGATAAGATTTGCGTCAAGCTGATTGCGGAAAACCTCGATAACCTGTTCGCTCTCGCCCTTACGCATGAGACCGTGGTTTACATGAACGCATACGAGCTGCTTGCCGATAGCCTTGATTAAAAGAGCTGCAACAACAGAGCTGTCAACTCCTCCTGAAAGTGCGAGAAGAACCTTTTTGTCTCCCACCTGTGCACGAACCTCTGCAACCTGCTCTTCAATGAACTTTTCAGCCAGCTCAGGGGTATTGATTCTTGCCATTGATTCTGGTCTTACATTAATCATATTTTATACTCCTCACTGAATACCGCCGCAATTGATAATATGAACGCTGACCGGTATCCGAAAAAATAATGATATTATATATCCATTCTATAATATATCACATTTTTTGCCATTTTTCAATAGTTTTTGAGTAAAAAAGTTCTGCCCTATCCCACTGCGTAATACGATAAATTGTTGTTTAGCGGGAGTACTTTCGCAATCTATTGAGGGAGACCCTTTTGAAAAAGGGTCCTCCCTCAAACTCCCTCCCTAAAACTTTTATTTAAATTTTCCATATAGGGGGCATGCCCCCTATATGGAAAATTTGAGTTGAAGTCTTTGGAAAGGGGTCTGGGGAAAACCTTTCCTCAGAAAGGTTTTCCCCAGCAGGTTACGAAGATATACCCACTAAACAACAATTTATAGAATATTACTTATTGCATAAATGGCAGTTAAATGGAGGGGATAATAGATATAGAACAGGTATTTCATTTTCAGTTTGCCTCTTTTTCCGCTGTACGTTGCAAGAACTGCAACAGCCGCGAGAGAAAACCACTGAATTTCCCCGAGTTCAAGAGAGATAAAGATGAGAGGAATACAGGCAAGGCAGAGCTGCTGTAATTTATCCGAGCCGAGATACACGAATACGGGCAAGAGGACTCCGAAGAAGCCATAATCCACGGCGAAATCGGTATCGGTCAGAATTTCGGGAAGAAAAACGCAGATGAAGGCTGCCGTTATGAAGCTTAATACACAAAGAGTCCATGAAGCAGCTGAATTACGTTTTGAAGCGTTATCCAGAGCATAAATAAGTACGATAGACAGTGAAAAAGTAATAAGAACGCACTGATACAGCGAATTCTCGGCGAAATAGTACACGGTCTGACAGAGAAGCCCGAGTCCTGCCATAGAGAAAAGATATTTCCTGCGGTTTTTAGTATATCGGCAGCCCTCAGCGATCATGAAAGCGAAAATCGGGAATGCAAGTCTGCCTATGATTTGCAGGATGGTCAGCTCGGGAAAAAGCTCTCTGCCGGCGTGGTCGCAGGTCATGGTAATAAGAGCGAGTATTTTCAGCTGATTGCCCGACAAAACCTCACATTTTAATGCTTTTGCGTCCATAGCGTCTCCATGCTCAGTCGGTCAGAGCGATATCACGAACTATTTCGCCTGCCATTATCAGTCCTGCAACGGGAGGAACAAACGAAACGCTTCCGATAGTTTTGCGCCGGGACTCGTCCTCTTCACTCTGAGCTTTGTGCGGAACGGGCTGCTCAGTGGAATAAACGACCTTATGATGCATGATTCCTCGTTTTCTCAGCTCCACACGCATAACTTTAGCGAGCGGACACATTGAGGTTTTGCTGATATCGGTAACGACGAGCTTTGTCGGGTCGAGCTTATTTCCCGTACCCATGCTGGAGATTATTTTTACTCCGAGCTTATGGGCATTCTCCACGAGGGCGAGCTTTGCGGAAACGCTGTCGATTGCGTCGGCGATCCAGTCAAAAGCGGAGAGGTCGGTTTCTGTTCCCGTATAAAAGAGGTTCAGCGCAGTCACCTCACATTCGGGATTTATGTCAAGTATCCTTCTCTTTGCAGCCTCAACCTTAGGTTCTCCTATAGTGGAGTGCAGGGCAATGATCTGACGGTTTATATTTGTGATATTGACCGTATCGCTGTCGATGAGAGTGATACTGCCTGCTCCGGCACGGGCGAGAGCCTCGGCAGTATACGAGCCGACTCCACCGACTCCGAAAACGGCAATGCGGGAATTTCTGAGCTTTTCCATTGCATGAGCGCCGAGGAGAAGCTCCTGACGTGAGAATTCATTTAACATAGCTTACCTCATTATTTAGGATTATCATCATAGAAAACGTTGTATGTTCTCGCACGGTGGCTGTACACGCTGAGAACCAGTCCGATAACGGCATACATGCTGACCATCGCTGTTCCGCCCGCACTGAGGAACGGCAGAGGAACTCCGATAACAGGCATAACCTTGAGTACCATTCCGATGTTCATGATGCAGTGCGAAAGCATCAGACCGAAAGCTCCCATGCAGATGAATCTTCCCATGGAGTCACGGGCGATACGGCTGTCGGCAAAGATTTTCAGACAAATGTACGCAAGGAATATTATAAGCGCAATCGAGCCTACATAGCCGAAAACCTGTCCTGCATAGGTGAAGATAAAGTCGTTGTGTATCTCAGGAACGGAGATATATTCCTCAGCTCCGGCAAAAAGACCTTTTCCGAGAGCTCCGCCCGATTTCAGCGCAGTAAGTCCGAGGTCCTGCTGATACTCTATACCCTCCGGGTCGGTTCCGGGATTTATAAGAACGAGGATTCTGTTCTTGTGAGCAGTACTGAGCAGGAAAAACCACATTGCTGCGGCAGCTCCTGCAATCAGGAACGGGAATGCGACAAGATATTTCCACGAAATATTTGCGGAAATCATCATAAACAGGAAAATCGAAACGAATACGATAGCTGTTCCGTAGTCGCCCTGGAGACCTACAATGCCTATGGGGATCAGTCCGTGGATGCACAGAAGAAGCATATGCAGAGGCTTGTTCATGTTTTCCTCATCCTTGGAGAGATGATAGGCGAATGTCAGTATAAATGCGATTTTGAGAATCTCGGACGGCTGGAACTGGATGAATCCGAGATTAAGCCAGGCACGGTCGTCGGCACCCTCTCGCTGATAGCCGAGACCCGTGAAGGTCAGGGCGACAAGTCCGAGAGCTACCGGAACATATAAAAACCACAGCTTTACCATCTTTGCGTAATCAAAGAGCGAGATAAACAAAGCCAGAACAACTCCAAGCAGCATTGAGAAAAGCTGGGTCTGCCAGTAGCTTGAGCCGACCTTGTCGAGGACGTTGTTTTCGCTGATTGAGTAAATGAGCAGCGTTCCTATGAGTGCACACAGTGTAACGGCGAAGAGCAGTCCTCCGTCAACGCTGTGACGTTTTAATTTTAATGTTTTAAATGCTGATTTCATTATTTTCTTCCTTTGGGAGTGGTTGTGCGGGAACAGCTTCCGGCTGTTCGGATAACGGTTCGGTTATTGATTCGTATATGAAGGCTTCATCCGGTTCATCTTCCGATGACGTAAAAGATTCATATGCAGCGGTTATAGCTGCCATATCCGCTGTATCTTCCGGGCTTGTTTCCGGTTCGTCTGCGGAATCCTCTTCTGACTCAGTTACCGGAACTGCCATTACTGCTCCGGAGGAGACAGCCATAGCTGCCGCAGGCTGTGCAGCCGATGTTTTTGATTTTATGAGTGATATTATGTATCCCAGCTTCTTGAATACAAACTCCAGTATAATGGATGATACGAGAGACATAGCCAGCAGTATCAGCAGGTCGATCCACACGCTGCTTGTAGAGTAGACAATTTTTGTAACCTCGAGGAAATTGTAGCAATAGAATGAGTGGATAAGCCATATATTCGTGCTGTGGACACCAATGAAGCCGAGCCCTGTTTTAAGCGGCTTGATGCCGTCGAGGAAAACAGAGAGGAATGCAACGAACATAAAGGAGTATACAAGATCAAGGGAATCTCCCATGATAAAGCTTCTGCTCCAGAGAACGGCAAGGCATCCGAGGAGTCCTATAATGGGTTTTCCCGGGATTTCGCTGAGTACATTTTTGATTCTGACTATGCCGTCGTGCTTAGCGAATACGATTCCAGCAAAGAATGCGCTTGCGGTGCTTGTCATTTTGAAGAATCTTACATAGTAGAAATCAAAGTTCAGCACTGAGAATGTCTCCGAATTAGCGATAGCAGGGAAAACGTTTCTGATAAGAATATCAACTATAAAGACCAGGAATAAATCAACAGCGAAGCTTTTATTCTTTTTAGTTGCGGTGCAGAACACGGTTCCTGCGATAAGCGCACAGATATATGACTGAATAAACCACCATTCACCGTTAAGACTGTTGTCGAGCGCAGCGAAATTAGCAAGAAGTTTACTTATGAGTTCTTTGCCATTCTCAAAATTATATTTGGTAGCGAGAAAGTTGATATCACTGCCAGTTCTTGCGAAAAAGATATAGGCGATCGGAATGAAAACGATAAATACCTTCCAGTACTTTTTAAACAGTGAAAGTATTGAGTCCATCAGGCTGAATTTTCCTGCCTCATAGCGTTTATACAGACCGTATCCGCCGAGAAAGAAGAAAACTGCTACACATATTCTTACATTCGTTGCAAGAGCGGAAAGATATCCGTCGGTTATGAAGCCGTCCCATACGGATTCAAAGCCTTTGAATCCGACGGGAAAGCGATCTGAAAAGCATGCCAGATGATGGAACAGCATCATGATAACTGCTGCGCCTTTAATAGCCTTTGTATCATTATTTGTAAACATTTATAAATTACAGTGCTCAGCTGCACTGTTTCCTCCTGCTCATTTAGTGATTTGATTGATTTTATGTCTTATTCCTGCCCCGACCAGTATTTGCGGTCGAGACTTCTGTACTGAACGGCGGAAGCAATATGATTTTTGAGGATAACTTCACTTCCTGCGAGGTCGGCAATAGTACGGGCGACCTTCAGTATTCTGTCGTAGGCTCTTGCGCTGAGACCGAGCTTGTCAAAGACATTCTTTATGAGTGCAACCGCGGTGTCGTCCATGGGACAGAACTCGTTCAGCTTGTCCGCTGTGATGAGCGCATTGCAGGTGACAGGGGAGTCCTTGAAGCGTTCCTCCTGAATTTTTCTTGCGGTGATGACTCTCTTGCGGACTTCGGCTGAGGATTCCTCCTTGCCCGACGAGGACAGATCGCTGAACTCGACGGGAGCGACCTCGATATGCAGGTCAAAGCGGTCAAGAAGCGGACCTGAAATCTTCGAGAGATAGCCCGAGACCTTTTTCGGCGAGCAGATGCATTTTCTCTTGGGATTGCCGAAATATCCGCACGGACAGGGATTCATAGCTCCGATGAGCATGATGGTGCAGGGATATGTAAATGTTCCCGCAGCACGGGAAATGGTGACTTGTCTGTCCTCCAGCGGCTGGCGGAGGATCTCAAGAGTGTGCTTGTCGAATTCGGCAAGCTCGTCCAGAAAGAGGACTCCGTTATGAGCGAGCGAGACTTCTCCGGGGTGAGGGATAGTACCTCCTCCTGCGAGACCAGCCGAAGAAATCGTATGGTGCGGCGAGCGGAAGGGTCTTTTTGTGACGATCGGTTCATCGGCATTAAGCAGATTCGAGATCGAGTGAACCTTTGTGGTCTCAAGAGCCTCATCAAAGGTCAGAGGCGGCAGAATAGAGGGAATTCTCTTGGCGAGCATACTTTTTCCGCTTCCGGGCGAGCCTATAAGCAGAGCGTTGTGACCTCCGGCGGCGGCGATCTCGAGAGCCTTCTTTGCGAACTGCTGTCCCTTTACGTCGGCAAAGTCAAGAGTCTCGTTATAGGCGGTCTCAGGCGGAATATAGTGCTCACGGGGAGAAAGAAGCTCGACTCCCTTGAAGTGGCGGATGAGCTGTTCGGCTGTTTCAACGGGGTAGATGTCGATTCCCGTGATTGCCGAAGCTTCAGCGGCATTTGCCGCAGGCACAAATACTGATTTGATTCCTTTTTCCTTTGCAAGCATCACCATCGGCAGAACTCCGCTGATAGGGCGCATATCGCCGTTCAGGGAGAGCTCTCCGATAAACGAACAATCCGTCATCGGGTCGTCGATGAGTCTCATCGCACGCAGAATAGCCATGAATATCGCCATATCATGAACCGAACCGCTCTTCTTTGTGTCGGCGGGTGCGAGATTTACCATAACTGCTGCGACAGGAAATTCAATTGAACAGGAACGCAGAGCTGCACGGATTCGCTCACGGCTTTCCTTTACGACAGCGTCGGGAAGTCCTACAATATCAAACTGCGGATTACCTCTGCTGATATCTATTTCAACGTCCACGGGAAAGGCATTCAGCCCGAAAAGCCCGAGACTTTTCACTTTAGCAAACATAAACTGTCACTCCTTATAAAACCGGAGATTTTCTCGGAAATTGTCATATACACTTATTATAACACTTCAGCAGGGAAATGTAAATATTATTTTTCATGGATTTATATGGCATTTCTGACCGCTGCGAAAAGCGTTTTTACGGGATCACATTGTCGCTATAACAAAAAAAGTGCATGTATTCATTTTGAAATACAGCACTTTCAATAAATCTTTGGAAACCTTTCAAAAACCACTTGACAAGCAGTTGAATATATATTATAATAATATAATGTATCATAATGGAAAAATGTCTCTGTTATCATGTAATTATAACATACTGCTTTGACTTTGTCAATAGCTGACTGAAATTTTTTCAAAAACATGAACTTCATGTTCAATAAAAAATAAGGAGGTTCCGCCTATGGTGAATGTTACACCAAAGCAGCTGGGAAAGAATGTCAGAATGAGCTTCGGTAAAATTACCGAACCGCTCGAAATGCCGAATCTTATCGAGGTGCAGAAAAATTCGTATAAGTGGTTCAGGGAAGAGGGTCTTCGTGAGGTATTCCGCGATATGACAGCTATTACCGACTACAACGGTAACCTTGTCCTTAATTTCAAGGACTACAGATTCGATGATACTCCCAAGTATACCCTTGCCGAGTGCAAGTCGAGAGGCGCTACTTATCAGGTTGCTATGAGAGCTACCGCTACACTCTGCAACAAGGAAACAGGCGCTGTAAGCGAAAGCGAGATCTATATGGGCGATTTCCCGCTCATGACCGAAAGCGGAACCTTTGTTATAAACGGCGCTGAGCGTGTTATCGTTTCTCAGCTCGTTCGTTCGCCGGGCGTTTATTATGCCTTTGAAAAGGATAAGACAGGTAAGGATCTCTTCAGCACTACTGTTATCCCTAACAGAGGTGCATGGCTTGAGTACGAAATGGACTCAAACGATGTCGTTTATGTCCGTATCGACAAGAACAGAAAGATCCCGATCACTACTTTCATCAGAGCTTTAGGCGTAGGCAGCGATGAGGAGATCTATGAGCTCTTCGGTCCCGATGAGCGCCTCAAGCAGACTATCCTCCAGAAGGACGGTACTAAGAATAATTCCGACGCTCTTATTGATGTTTACAAGAAGCTCCGTCCCGGCGAGCCGCCTACGGTTGAGAGCGCTCTTACTCATATCAACAACCTCTTCTTCGACGCAAGAAGATACGATCTCTGCCGCTTCGGACGTTATAAGTATAACAAGAAGCTCGGTATCGCTTCACGTCTCTCGGGACATATACTCTCACAGCCCGTTATCAATCCGATCACAGGCGAGGTTATGGCTGACGCAGGCGAAACTATCTCTTATGACAAGGCTTGCGAAATCGAGCAGGCTGGCGTTTACTCCGCTTTCGTAACTGTTGAGGCTAAGGAGTACTACACTAACGAGCGCGGTGAAACTGCTATCCGTCTTGTTGAAAGAGAAGCTAAGATCATCGGCAACGGCATGGTCGATATCTCGGGATATGTTGATTTCAATGCTGAAAAGTATGGCATCAATGAGAAGGTTTCCTTCAAGGTTCTCAAGGAGATCCTCGACACCTCCGCTGACGCTGACGAGCTCGAGGAGAATATCAAGAAGCGTGCTGACGACCTCGTTCCCAAGCACATTATCCTTGACGATATCTTCGCTACGATCAGCTACTTCCTCAACCTCTGCGAGGGTGTGGGTACTGTTGACGATATCGACCACCTCGGTAACAGACGTATCCGTTCTGTAGGCGAGCTTCTCCAGAATCAGTTCAGAATCGGTTACTCAAGAATGGAAAGAGGTATCCGTGAGAGAATGAACATCCAGACTCAGGATGTAAATACCCTCACTCCTCAGACTCTTATCAATATCAGACCTATTTCTTCGGCTATGAAGGAATTCTTCTGCTCCTCACCGCTTTCGCAGTTCATGGATCAGAACAATCCTCTCGCCGAGCTTACTCATAAGAGACGTCTCTCAGCTCTCGGTCCCGGAGGTCTTTCACGAGACAGAGCCGGATTCGAGGTTCGAGACGTTCACTACAGCCACTACGGAAGAATGTGTCCTATCGAGACTCCTGAAGGTCCTAACATCGGACTTATCTCATATCTCGCTACATTCGCAAGAATCAATGAGTACGGCTTCATCGAGGCTCCCTACAGAAAGGTTGACAAGGCTACAGGCGTTGTTACCAAGGACGTTGTCTACATGACTGCCGACGTTGAGGACAACTACATCGTTGCTCAGGCTAACGAGCCTCTCACAGAAGACGGCAAGTTCGCAAGACCCCGTGTAAATGCCCGCTACCGTGACCAGATTCTCGAGTGCGACCGTGAAAAGGTTGACTTCATGGACGTTTCTCCTAAGATGGTAGTTTCAGTTGCTACTTCAATGATCCCGTTCCTTGAGAACGATGACGCAAACCGTGCGCTCATGGGCTCTAACATGCAGCGTCAGGCTGTTCCGCTTCTCAAGACCGAAAGACCGTTCGTCGGTACAGGTATGGAGTATAAGGCTGCTGTTGACTCAGGTGTATGCGTTGTTTCCGACCACGACGGTAAGGTTACTTTCGTTGACGCTGATACGATCAAGACTATAGATTCCGAGGGACTTGAGCATAAGTACGAGCTTATCAAGTTCAAGCGCTCCAACCAGGGTACCTGCGTAAACCAGCGTCCTATCGTAAGCGTTGGTGAAACAATCAAAAAGGGTCAGGTTCTCGCAGACGGTCCGTCTACTGCGGACGGCGAAATCTCACTTGGTAAGAACGCTCTCATCGGCTTCATGACATGGGAGGGTTACAACTACGAGGACGCTGTTCTTCTTAACGAGCGTCTCGTGCGTGAGGACGTATTCACTTCCGTTCATATCGAGGAGTACGAAATCGAGTGCCGTGATACAAAGCTCGGACCTGAGGAAATTACAAGAGATATCCCCAATGTCGGTGACGACGCTCTCGCAAACCTCGACGAAAACGGTATCATCCGTATCGGTTCCGAGGTTGCTTCAGGCGATATCCTCGTTGGTAAGGTTACACCTAAGGGTGAAACTGAGCTTACTGCCGAGGAAAGACTCCTTCGTGCTATCTTTGGTGAAAAGGCTAGAGAAGTTCGTGATAACTCACTTAAAGTTCCTCACGGTGCAGCAGGTGTTATCGTTGACGTTAAGGTGTTCACAAGAGAAAACTGCGACGAGCTTTCAGCAGGCGTTAATATGCGCGTTATCTGTTACATCGCTCAGAAGCGTAAGATCACTGTCGGCGATAAGATGGCTGGACGTCACGGTAACAAGGGTGTCGTTTCAAGAATCCTCCCCGAAGAGGATATGCCGTTCCTCCCGGACGGAACTCCGCTTGATATCGTTCTTAACCCCCTCGGCGTACCTTCACGAATGAATATCGGTCAGGTTCTCGAGGTTCATCTCGGTATGGCTGCAAAGGCTCTCGGCTGGCATATCATGACTCCTGTTTTCGACGGCGCTCATGAGGACGATATCCGCGCATGCTTCCGTGAGGCTAATGAGAGAAACAGACCTCATAAGGACGATATGTTCGAGCTTAAAACTATGGATAAGGTTATCAACCCCAAGGCTCTCGAAATGAACGAGGACGGTAAGTTCACTCTCTACGACGGACGTACAGGTGAAAAGTTCGACAACCGTGTAACAGTAGGTTACATGCACTACCTCAAGCTCCACCACCTCGTTGACGATAAGATCCACGCTCGTTCAGTTGGTCCGTATGCCCTCGTAACTCAGCAGCCGCTCGGCGGTAAGGCTCAGTTCGGCGGACAGAGATTCGGTGAGATGGAGGTTTGGGCACTCGAGGCTTACGGTGCTGCATATACTCTCCAGGAAATCCTTACAGTCAAGTCAGACGATACTATGGGCCGTGTTAACACCTACGAGGCTATCGTTAAGGGTCAGAATGTTCCTAAGCCGGGTATTCCTGAGTCCTTCAAGGTTCTTATCAAGGAGCTTCAGTCGCTCTGTCTCGACGTTAAGGTTCTCGATATCAATCAGGAGGAGATCGACCTCAAGCAGAACTTCGACGATGATGATCCGATCCCTGCAAACACTTCCTTCGCTGATGAGGATACTGCTGACAAGAACAGCTACTCAGGCGACGATATGGGAGACGAAGGCTTCATGATGGAAGGCGCTGACGGAGAGGATGAGCTTGGTCTCGTTTCAGGCGATGACGAGTTCTCGTTCGATGACGGCGAGGATGATCTCTCATTCGGAGATGACGAAGGCGACTTCGACAGCTTCGATATAGATGATGACGAATTTTAAGAAATGCTCTGTTTAACGGCAGCTGCACAGATTCTACGCAATACTGTGCGGCAAGCCGTCCATATGCTGATAAAATACTGACTATTTAGCAGGAGGTAGCAGTTTGGAATTTAATACTTTTGAATCAATTAAAATCGGTCTCGCTTCGCCCGAGCAGATCAGAAGCTGGTCATACGGCGTCGTTGAAAGACCTGAAACTATAAATTACAGAACCCAGAAGCCTGAGCGTGACGGTCTCTACTGCGAAAGAATCTTCGGACCTACCAAGGACTGGGAGTGTCACTGCGGAAAGTTCAAGAAGATCCGCTTCAAGGGCAAGGTCTGCGACCGCTGCGGCGTTGAGGTTACCCGTGCAAGAGTTCGTCGTGAAAGAATGGGTCATATCGAGCTTGCAGCTCCGGCTTCGCATATCTGGTACTTCAAGGGAACTCCGTCAAGAATCGGACAGGTGCTCGAGGTTTCTCAGAAAAGACTCGAGGAAGTTCTCTACTTTACAAAATATATCGTAACTGATCCCGGTAACACCGACCTCGTCAAGAAGCAGCTCCTCTCCGAGAAGGAGTACCTCTCATACCTCGAGAAGTACGGCGACGACTTCAAGGCTGAGATGGGTGCGGAGGCTATCAAGAAGCTCCTCCATGAGTACGATCCCGACAGATACGATACTCATAAGAACCGTCTCGTTGAAATGGGAAAAATCTCCCTCGGCGGCAAGAAGGTTCAGTGTACAAATTCACCGGCTGTCTGCGAGTGCGACGAATGTAAGAAGTTCGCTGAGCTTGAGGACATCAACTGGAGAAATAATATCGAGATCGTTGCTGACGACCTCAAAAATGAGCTTGTCGGTCTCCCATCAGGTCAGAAGAAGGTCAAGCTTCTCAAGAGACTCCAGATCATCGAGGCTTTCAGACTCTCAGGCAATAAGCCCGAGTGGATGATTCTCGACTGCGTTCCGGTAATTCCTCCGGATCTCAGACCTATGATCATGCTCGACGGCGGACGTTATGCAACCTCCGACCTCAACGACCTCTACAGAAGAGTTATCAACAGAAATAACCGTCTGAAGAGAATGCTCGAGCTTGAGGCTCCCGATATCATCGTAAGAAACGAGAAGCGTATGCTTCAGGAAGCTGTTGACGCTCTCATTGATAACGGCAGACACGGCAGACCTGTTACCGGTCCCAGCAACCGTGCTCTCAAGTCACTCTCCGATATGCTCAAGGGTAAGCAGGGACGTTTCCGTCAGAACCTCCTCGGTAAGCGTGTTGACTACTCAGGACGTTCGGTTATCGTTGTAGGACCCGAGCTTAAAATGTATCAGTGCGGTCTGCCTAAGGAGATGGCTCTCGAGCTTTTCAAGCCTTTCGTTCTGAAAAGACTCGTGGACAAAAAGGTTATCGCAAATATCAAGAGCGCCCGTAAGATGATTGACCGTGCGGATACCAGAGTGTGGGACGCTCTCGAGGACGTTATCAAGGATCACCCTGTAATGCTTAACCGTGCTCCTACGCTCCACCGTCTCGGTATTCAGGCGTTCGAGCCTATCCTTGTAGAGGGTCGTGCTATCAAGCTCCATCCTCTCGTATGTTCTGCGTTCAACGCTGACTTCGACGGCGACCAGATGGCTGTTCATCTTCCGCTTTCAGCTGAGGCTCAGGCTGAGGCAAGATTCCTCATGCTCGCTGCAAACAACCTCCTCAAGCCCTCTGACGGTAAGCCTGTAGCTGTTCCGTCACAGGATATGGTTCTCGGCTCCTACTATCTCACAATGCAGAAGCCCGGCGAACCCGGTGAGGGTAAGGTGTTCAGAGATATAAACGAGGCTCTCATGGCTTACAATGAGCATGATGTTTCTCTTCATGCTGCTATCAAGGTAAAGATCACTAAGGATATCGGCGACAAGAAGGTTTCAAAGATTATCGACGCTACTGTCGGACGTCTTATCTTCAACGAGAATATTCCTCAGAATCTCGGTTACGTTGACAGAACTAACTCCGACAAGCAGTTTGACCTCGAGGTTTCATTCCTCGTAGGAAAGAAGCAGCTCTCTGATATCATCGAGCGCTGCATCAAGATTCACGGTACTACAACAACCTCCGAGGTTCTTGACAGAATCAAGGCTCTCGGCTTCAAATATTCAACAAGAGCTGCAATCACAGTTGCTGTATGCGATGCTGAGATCCCTCCGCAGAAGAAGGATATCCTCGCTGCTGCTGACGCTGAAATTGCAGAGATCACAGACGAGTACGAGTACGGCTATATCTCCGCTGAGGAGAAGTCCAAGAGAGTCGTTTCTATCTGGAACAAGGCTACCGACGACGTTACTACAGCTCTGAAGGCTAACCTCGACAAGTACAACCCGATCTTCATGATGGCTGACTCGGGTGCCCGTGGTAGTATCTCTCAGATTCGTCAGCTCGCAGGTATGCGTGGACTTATCGCAAATACTTCCGGTACTGTTATTGAAATTCCGATTCGTGCTAACTACCGTGAGGGTCTTAACATCCTCGAGTACTTCATTTCTTCACGAGGCGCTCGTAAGGGTCTTGCAGATACGGCTCTTCGTACCGCTGACTCGGGTTACCTTACACGTCGTCTTGTTGATGTTTCTCAGGACGTTATTATCCGTGAGGATGACTGCCATGCTGATGACGGTCTTGAAGTATTTGAAATCAAGAACGGAAATGAAATGATCGAGCCGTTCGTAGAGCGTCTTGTCGGCAGATATCTCGTTGAGGATCTCCGTGACGAGTCAGGCGAGCTTATCGTTTCCAAGAATAAGCTCATGACTGAGTCCGACGCTAAGAAAATCGTTGAGGCTGGCATTGAGAAAATCAAGATCCGTTCTGTACTTCACTGTAAGTCCAAGCAGGGTGTCTGCGCTAAGTGCTACGGTGCTAACCTCGCTAACGGCAACGGCGTTCATGTCGGAGAGGCTGTCGGCGTAATCGCTGCTCAGTCTATCGGTGAGCCTGGTACACAGCTCACAATGAGAACCTTCCATACCGGCGGTATCGCTTCTGCCGAGGATATCACACAGGGTCTCCCCCGTGTCGAGGAGCTTTTCGAGGGCAGACGTCCTAAGAATGCCGCAATCCTCTCCAGAATTTCAGGTAAGGTTCATATCGAGGAAATCAAGACTACAAGAAATATCATCGTGACAAGCGACGAGACAGGCGAGTCCGAGAACTATATGATTCCTTATAACCTCAAGATAAGAGTTCAGGAGGGCGAGTACATTGACAAGGGTACACGTCTTACTGAGGGTAATGTTTATCCTACAGATATCCTCAATATCCTCGGAACACACGCTGTTCAGAACTATATCATCACTGAGGTTCAGAAGGTTTACCGTCTCCAGGGTGTTGATATCAACGATAAGCACATTGAGGTTATCGTTCGTCAGATGCTCCGTAAGATCAAGGTTGAGGAAACAGGCAGCAGCTATCTGCTTCCCGGAACTCTCGTTGACAAGAAGGAGATCAATGCTATCAATGAAGAGATTCAGGCAAGAATTGACGCAGGCGAGTACGATCTCCAGCCTGTTACAACAAGTCCTGTTCTTCAGGGTATTACAAAGGCTTCTTCAAACTCTGACAGCTTTATGTCAGCAGCTTCATTCCAGGAGACTACAAAGGCTCTTACAGACGCTGCTATCAGAGGAAAGAGCGATATGCTTATGGGTCTCAAGGAGAACGTTATTATCGGTAAGCTCATTCCTGCCGGAACCGGTATGGAGCGCTACAATAATGTGTCCGTTGTTAAGAATGAATCTTATATCGAACACGCAGCAGCAGCGGCGCTTAATCCGCTTGTATAATCAGAATAATTTTCTAAACCAAAGCCGCAGACATAACAGTCTGCGGCTTAGTTTGTTGAAGAAACCGAATTCAAATTCGTCCCAATAATTAATCGGCAATGGGGCGTCGAGGACGCCGCCCCTACAGTTGAGATGAAATCCGTCCATACAAAAGTAATATTCAATATCTCGGCGGACAAAACTGATTCTCCTGCAAAATTCTTCCCAGGTGTTTACAAACCGACAAAAATATGCTATGATGTTATGTGTAGAAAAGGAGGGCAACATGGCATCAAGTAAATTTAAAAAAATCAGAAACCTTGCGCTCGTTCAGATGCTGATTATTCTGCTTCTGATTATAGCTCTGATATGGGCGCTTTTTATCAGAGATAACAGCTCGGGAGGCTCAGTTCCGACAAATGCAGGTCTTTCGGCGGATGTGAGCGATGATCCTCAGGTTCGCAGGCGTGCGGTCATCGAGAAGGAGGAGTCCTATTATCAGCTGGACGGCAAGAAAATTCTCCTCTCGGACAGTACCTACGGTGAGATTTTCCTCCCCGTCTACGAGGATGTTCCGGCTTGTTCGCTGAATATGGATTCGCTGATAACAAGAAACGGCTACTCCTTTTATAAGGAGAACGGCGAGATTACCTCGATTCCGGGAATTGACGTTTCGGTTTATCAGGGTGATATCGACTGGCAGCAGGTCAAGGCAGCAGGAATTGAATTCGCAATGATAAGAGTCGGCTACCGAACCTACGGCGGAGGAGAAATTAAGTTCGACGACAATTTTGCCAAGAATCTCGAGGGAGCAAATGCTGCCGGAATCAAAACAGGAGTCTATTTTTTCTCACAGGCAGTTACCGTGGAGGAGGCTGTCGAGGAGGCAGACGCTGTGATAGATGCAATTGCTCCGTACGATATTACATATCCCGTAGTCTATGACTGGGAGCTTATTTACGATGACAAGGCAAGAACCGACGATATGCCCGTTGACGTTCTTACAGACTGCTGTATAGCATTCTGTGAGCGGGTTGAGTCGGTTGGATATACTCCCATGATTTATCAGAACAAGAAAACAACTCTTTTCAAGCTTGATCTCCCCAGACTTCAGGAATACGACTTCTGGCTGGCTGAATATAATCCTGAGCCGACATATTACTACGATTATCAGATGTGGCAGTACACACAGTCAGGAAGAATCCCCGGAATCAGCGGTGACGTTGACCTGAACATAAGCTTCAAGGACTACAGCAAGCAGGAAGCTTCAGATACTGAATAAACAAAAACTAAGACGCCCTTGGGCGTCTTTTGTTTGCCGAAAAACTTGAATTTCGTTTAATAATTGCGGGCTAGCGGAACTCGCCCCTACGCAAAATGGCGCAGAATGGTTAAATCGTAGGTGCACATTCCGTGCGACCATATTTTTCGCATGAAAAACAGCCCTGACAAATGTCAGGGCTGAATTTTACTGATTATTCAGTTATAAATACGATTCAGGCAAGTCAGCAATGAGCTGTGCGAGTCTCTTCTGAATTGCAAGAGCGTCCATATTACCTATACCGTCACCGTGCTGGTTAACGTCTGAGTTAACAAGACCCTGAGGAGTAAGCGGATATGCATCTCTGTTAGTAACGTACTTCATAACTCTAACAGCGTCGTTGATTTCAACCTTGCCGTTGCAGTCAGCGTCGCCCCAAAGTGAAACAGGGGGAAGAGTTGTAGTAGTTGTTACAGTAGTTGTTGTTGCAGTAGTAGTTGTTGTGGAAGTAGTTGTAGTAGTTGTGGTAGTGGTTGTAGTAGTTGTGGTTGTAGTTGTAGTAGTTGTAGTGGTCGTAGCTGTAGTAATCGGAATATTTGAGTAGTAGATCTCGACATTTTCGATAGAAACTGTATCTACCTCGCCGTAGTAGTAACCGAAGTAAAGCTCACCAGCGGGATCAATAAAGTTCTCAAGATCAGCATTACCTCTGATATTAGTAGGAACGATCCACATTACCTCAATCTTATCGCCGGCATTGAGAACAAGATAGTCTGTTGTTTCCTGGAACCAGTAATCACACTTAGCCTGCTCTAAAACGGAAGAAGCGGGAGAGTAAACGAGCTTTCCAACATCAGAGTCAGCTGCAATTGTGAACTTAACAGCGTAAACGTCCTCATCCTCCTTGAGGCCGAGGTCAGCGTAATTAACCTTGAGAGCATTAATTTCGCTGTCTGCCGCATCGTCTTCACCCTTGAGCTGGAGCTGAGCGTCAGTCATAGCTTCTGAGATAGTGCCTGTGTAAGGAACAGTAACTTCGATTGTGTATGTGAGAGCAAGCTCCATAAGCTCAACAGTTTCGAGAACAGTGTATTCTTCAAGATCCTGCTCGCCGTACCAGAACTGGAATGAGATAGCGTCCTGAGTAGGTCTTAAAGTTGCATAAGGCTGAACGCCCTGAGGAACTTCCCAAGTAGCCTGGAAGTAGCCTTCGGGATTCTCGATTGTAACGCCGTTGCCTACCTCTGTAAGGAACTCAACGCCCATTTCCTCGAATTTTTCAACCTCAGTGGTACCCATATCGTTGTACCAGTAGCCAGCGCCAGCCTTACCTGTTTCTTCAACAAGTGACTTAGCGAACTCTGTATCAGCTTCTGAACCCTTTTCAACGTTGAGACCGCCGCCGAACATGAACTTCTTAGCAGAAATGCCCTCGGGAATCTGGATAGTAGCGGTAAGTGACTCAATTGTTACGCCTTCCATATCAGTAAGGCCGTATTCAGCATAAGTAGCCTTGTAAGCGTTGATCGGATGAGTACCGTCAGAGGTTAACTCATCGGGATGTGCGAGATAGTAATCGTCATCGTAACCAGCTGTAAGAACCTTGGGAGCATCGTGGAAGTCAAGGTGCTTAGTTACAGTTGAAGAAATTGTAGCAGTGCCGTCCTTGTTGTCCTTAAATGACCAGTCACCGCTCTTCTTGTTCTTGTATTCGTAGTCGATTGAAGGAGCAGCAGGAGTATCGGGATCTGTGCTCGGGTCTGTGGAAGATGCGTCTGAGTTAGCTTCGATAGAAGTGATAGAGATAGTATTATCAGCACTGTAGTAGTTTCTGAACTCAAACTTTCCGGGATACTGAGATGAAGAAGCAGCATAGCTGAGATCAAGGTCAGAGACATCAATAACGATATTTACAGTTTCACCTTCTGTGATGGCAACCTCATAGCCGCTGCCCTTAGTGGACCATTCACCGGTGGAAGTATGCTCAGCCCAGTAATCCATTGAAGCGTCATTAGTACCGATACCGAAACCATAGCTGAAATTTCCGGTATAGGGTGCAACGAATGAAATACAGATGTTTTTTGCATCACTTGTGATATAATCAGCAGTATATCCGAGGAAAACGTCACCCTCAGCAAGTGAAGCTACAGCATTCTTCTGTGAAGAGATGATGATATCAGCGGATGGGAGAGCCGCAGCGGAAGCACCTGAAAATACAGGAACAGCAGTTGCAGCGATTACAAGGCTCATAACGGAAGCCTTGATGCGGTTGGAGAAAGAAATCTTTCTCATAAGTAATCAGCCCTTTCTTAACTTTTCTTTTTAATGTGTAAAGATTTGTTCAATCTATACATTTGCTACATATTAATTATAACACATAAATTCAAAGAATATGTTAAGAATCTGTGAACAAACGCAAATTTTCGGGGTCTAACAATACAAAATTTCTGAACAATAGCTTAAAAAACTGTGAATAACGCACTATACGGAATATGAAAAGGAGAGCAGCATATTAAACTGCTCTCCTTTAGGATACATTAAGGGTCAGAATCTATCAGGAGGCCTTGCTTTTTGCAGTGACTGTATCGTCACCGTCAGCCGAACCTGAGGTCTGAGTGGTCTTAGCGGTTTTTCGCACGACAGCATTTGTCTGAGTTACCGCCCATACGTTGTCATATTTCGGGAACGATATGGTGATATCCCAGTTAAAGGTTTCGCTTTCGGGAATCTTATCTGCGTTCAGAAGATTAATATTCGCAACGATATCGCTGGGAGTGATTTCCTCTATTATGTCCTCCGGACCGACAACAACAATGTCAAGACTCTTTGTGATCACCTCGAAATCATAGGTTTCAGGAGCATTTATGACCTTAAAATCGTTTATAACAAATTCCTTGCGGTCGAGATTAGAGTCGTCAAGCGTAACAGTAACCGCCTCAAGGTTGGACATATTCTTGAAGTCCTGAGTATCAATAGTAAAGGTCTTGGTAAAGCCTATGTCAAGGTCTTTAAGAGATATCGTTCCGATTTCAAATTTATCAGGGAATTCGATCTGACTGCTCTTTGAGGCGAGCGTAATGGAGTCCGCCGAGAGATCGAATTTCAGGAAATCGCTGTTGAAGTTCGACGGAGCACCTGCGATTCCGACAGAAAGCCCTACGGTTTTCTGCGTAAGAACAGGAATATTGATATTGAAGCTTGGCGTATCGAACTTAAATGCAGAAGTATCAATAGTCGAGCCGTCCTCGGCGTAAAGCTTGATTTCATCGCTTGCAACTATATGCGAGGAGTCAAGAAGATTGATCTCCTTATTTGAGACAGCCGCACATTCCGAAATTTTAGCGAGCTGAGCCGAAGGACCGGTAATCTGTATAACCTCCGGCTCGCAGGAAAATCCCTCAGTATCGAGAGTTTTTCCCTCAGCGAAGGTGATGTTCGGGATTTCAGGAGTAACTGCGAATTCAAGTGTCTCGTATTTATCGAAAACGACTGTTGCAGTATCCGGGCGGATGGACTTCACCTCGAACTCAATATTCTCGTCAGTTCCGACGATTTCAAATCCGAGCTTTTTAGTACCTGTGGTGCTTACATTATCGGCGACAAGCCTTGCTTTAAGATTTTCGCTTGAGAGGTTTCCGACCTCTGCACGGTTACCCTTGATCTGCACATCGACGCTGGAAACGTCGCAGGAGATAAGGCTGAGACCGTTCTCTGAAGCAGCTGTTCCGCTGATATCAAGCTCGACGGGGATATTTTCGATTGTTTTCGGAATAGAGGGATAGACTGTCATTGAAATTACAAACCATGCAAGAATTGCAGCGATCAGCGAGTAAATCGCAAGCGAAAGGTTCTTTTTGAAACCATTTTTTATGTTTGAGAGCAGTCTCATTTCTTTTTCCTCCTTTCGGAAAGCGAGGAGGCGTATTTTTTGCCTGTATGAATGATATCCTGCTGACTTGTGATTATCTCCTGAGTAAGGAGGTTTTTCAGCTTTTCGTGGGTATAGTCACGGGTAAGAACTCCGTTCATGGCAACAGAGATCTGACCTGTTTCCTCTGAAACAACGATAACAACAGCGTCCGAGTTCTCGCTCATTCCGATGGCAGCTCTGTGTCTTGAGCCGAGCTTCTTATTGACGAGAGCTTCCTGCTGAGGCTTCGGGAGGAAGCATGCAGCAGCGAGAATAATACCGTCACGCATAATGACAGCGCCGTCGTGAAGAGGAGTTTTCGGATAGAAGATATTGCCGAATACCTCCTTGCTGGGAACAGCATTCATAATCGTGCCTGTCTCGATCTGTTCGCCGAGACGAACCTGACGTTCCACAACGATGAGCGCACCTGTACACGAAGCCGAAAGCTCCACGCAGGAGTCGCAGATAGCAGAGATAGCAGTATTCCATTTCTGGGTAAGCTCGTCGGAAGAAATGCCGAAACCGAAGTATTTCGTTGTTAATTTAGTACGTCCGACCTTTTCGATAGCGCGGCGCAGCTCCGGCTGAAAAAGCACGAGCATGGCGATGATACCGATATCGAGCACCTGTGAAAGGAGATATGTAATGGTTTTAAGACCGAAATATTTGCTGGCAGCGTATCCTGCGAAAAGGAAAAGTATACCCTTTACAAGCTGCCCGGCACGAGTTTCACGGATGAGCTTCAGCAGAACGTAGATGAGATAAGCAAGAAGAGCAACATCAATAATATCGACGAACTCGATGGTTTTTATAACACTGAAAAAAGAATCCTTAAAATCCTGCCACAACATTCTGACACATCCTTTCTTTATAAACTACTGAACGCAGAATACTTTTATATGTAAGAGGGCGTCAGCCCTCATAAGCAATCTGCGTAAAAATATACACACTATTATTGTACCACAAACTGTGATAATTTCAATAGGTTTTTTATGAATTTTTGGACTTAGCTATATTTTTAATTGAGTTAGCAAGACGAACTGCGTCGATCTCACGGCTGAAGGCGGAGGGAGCAAACCTTACCGTACCATTTTCTGTGCCGAGATGAGCGTGTGCAAGAGCTGCACAGTGAAAGCCTGCCCGAAGTCCGAAGCCCTCCTTTGAGAGAAGCTCAGCTGTTTTTTCCGGCGTGACTCCTTTGATATTGAACGAAACGATCGGAACGTAGCGGCAGTCCGGATTGCGGTAAATAATGATTCTGTTGTCGCAGAGAAGCTCTCTGATGAATCTGCGGCAGATTCTGTCCTCGTGGCGGAAGATGTTATCAATTCCGAGCTTTTTCACGAAGCGGATTCCGGCACGAACTGAAACAGCTCCTACGATATTGAGAGTTCCGCTTTCAAGACTGTCGGGAAGAAAATCTGGCTGCTTCAGACTGGAGGAAGCGCTGCCTGTGCCGCCCTGAATTATGGGATAGATCGGGAACTTTCCGTCGGATATGAGAAGTCCCGTTCCTGTGATTCCGTACAGACCCTTGTGACCAGCCGTGCATAATATATTTATGCCGTCCGAGAGCTTAATATCCAGAATTCCGCAAGCCTGTGCTCCGTCGGCAATAAAGCAGATTCCGTGCTCAGCGCAGAGCTTTGCAATTTCCCGATAGGGGAGTATCTGTCCCGTGACGTTGCTTGCGAGAGTGCAAACGATCGCCTTTGTATCGGGACAAATCAGAGAACGGAAATTCTCTACAGTCTTAGCGTCATCGTCGGAAATCTCGGCAATGGAAAGCTCGATTTTCTTTTTTCTTGCAAGCTCCGCCGCAGGACGAGCCGAGGCATTGTGCTCGAGACAGCTTATAATCAGATGACCTCCGCCGCTCATGACTCCCTGAATCGCCATATTCAGCGCAAGAGTGCAGTTCAGGGTAAAAACGACGTTTTCCGGTTCAGCTCCGAAGAAATCCGCCGCAGTTTCTCTTGCCTCAAAAACCGCCTGAGAGGTTCTCATAGCAAGCTCATGACCGCCTCTTCCGGCATTTCCGCCGTATTTTTCAACAGCCTCGGCAACTGCCGCTCTGACTTCAAGCGGCTTAGGGAAGGTCGTTGCCGCATTGTCAAAATTTATCATGGATCATACACCTCCTCCCGGGAGCATGGTGTACGGGATAGAATATTTTCTGAGAACCTCCAGCGCACCGGAACAGTCCCCGCTGATAAACAGTGAATATCCGCAGCCTGCCTCGGAGGACTTCTCGCTGCGTCTTACTTCGCAGGAGAACTTCCGTGACCTGAGAAGCTTTTCAGCCTTCATTGCATAGGTGTACGAGGGCATAGCCGCATAACATGCTGCCATAATATCACCTCTTTGGTTGCTATAGTGTTAACCGCAGATTCCTGCGGTACATTATATTATATGTACAATCGTGACTTTGGTGAGTCATGTTCGCCAAAGGGTGCTGCGGTTTTTTAGTGATGTGTACAAAGATTTAATCGGGGGGGTAAAAACTATTGATTTTTGCAAAGGAATGTGCTATACTATAAATGTAAACAAACTTTTAAGGAGGTATCTCTATGAAAAAATTCATGTCATTGATCTGTTCGGCTGCCATGGCTTCGGCAATGCTTGCGAATATCCCTGTATCTGCCGAGGAAAATGCGCTTCCGGAGTACCACACCTACAACGAGCTTATGGAAATGGGCAACGACGAGCTTGCCGCACTTTATGCAGAGAGCTTTCCTGAGTATTTTACCGAAAACGGAGAATACAAGATGAGCGATGAATCCGAAATTGCTCTCATAGAGGAAACGATTTCGGAGTCTGAAGAATTGCTTATGATGTTTCAGCAGCTTCAGGAAGAGCAGTCCGATGGAGTTCTGAAATACCGTGTGAATCCTGAGTTTGACCTTGATTTCGATCTCTCACCGTCTGCTCTGGGACTGCCTGATGAGTGGGAGATAAAACATGACGCCGGACATATTGACGGCTGGCGCTATTATATTGAAAACTCTTATTATATCAGTGTTCCCTATGAAACGGCAACCGATTTCGACTGCTATATCAGGCTTTGCATTGCTCAGCGGCTCTGGAGTATGCACGGAATGAACGAGTCTTTGAATATTGAATACGGAACACCGCTGTTTATGACGCTCTGGATTGCAGGTTCTCCTCAGCTTCTCGGAGACGTTGACCGTGACGGAATTGATATAGCTGATGCCGCTGCGGTAATGAGTTATGTTACAAATCCCGAAAAATATCCGCTGGATATCTATCAG
Source organism: Ruminococcus sp. (assembly GCA_017463375.1). Lineage (GTDB taxonomy): Bacteria > Bacillota > Clostridia > Oscillospirales > Ruminococcaceae > Ruminococcus. The sequence goes on from JAFTPG010000028.1 coordinate 28,022, forward strand.
CAGCGTGCCGCTGACGTTTATCAGAACGGTGACGGTCTGAATCAGATGGACGTGCTTACCATACAGAAGAAGCTTGCTGGAATAACGCAGACCCTGCCTGAGACATATCTGGATTTTGAAGTGACCTACGACCTCTCGGACTATAATTATGAGCAGTATACCTTGGAGGAGCTTCTTGCAATGAGCGACGAGCAGTTCCTTGAGCTTGACGCATATAGAGGGGCTTCTCCCGAAGCTCTGACCAAAGAGCAGGAATACCGCTGTTTCGGCGAGGTTCTCATGCAGAGGGGCGGAAAAATTACATATACCGGAGAGCTTCCCGAGGATTTCCGCGATGTGGAGGGAGTTTCTACGTCCTCGATTGGTCTTGTTCCGCTGGGCGAGGATACATATTACAGCATGATGAGACTTGTTCCGACGTTCTACCTCGACAAGAGTGACGTTTATGCAAATGAGCTGTATACAACAACAATGGACGTTGAAAATGCTCTTGCCGAGCTTATCGGGGATGATATCAGCTATACAGTGAAAATGACCGATATTGAGGAATACTGGATTCAGGTTGATTTCGATATTCCTGTTTCCGCCGAGCTTACCGAGGAGGATCTGATGTATTACGTTCGTCTGTATTACATCATGACCTCTATCAATCCGGGCTTTGAATGTTATTAACCAAAACAACAAACCGGCTGTTGAAAAACAGCCGGTTTTGTCATTATATATCCTGGTCAGCAGTATTGATTGATTCAGTGATCGTCTTATACTGCGAGAGCGAGCCATGCTTGTCGATATCAAGCTTATTGCGTTCGCTGTGAGTGAGACAGCCTGCACCTCCGACGCATCCGCCTGTACAAGCCATGCCCTCGATGAAATTATTTTTAAGAAGCTTTTTGTCAGCTCTCATAAGAGCTGAGCGGCATTCCGTAATACCGTCGCATACAAGAGGATTCAGCTCAAAATCCTCGTTGCCCTGTTCCTTGAGAGCTTCTGAAACAGCGTCGCTGAGACCTCCGCAGCGTGCGAAAATTCTTCCGTAATATGAAGCGTTGTCAAGCTCTGATTCAGGGAGAGAAGTGATATCAATATCCTTGCTGTCGAACAGTGCCTGAAGCTCCTCGAACGTGATAACGCAGTCAATGTACGGACGAACCGATTCCTTCTGGTACTCCATTTTCTTTGCCGTACACGGTCCGATGAATACTACCTTTGAGCCGGGATAAGTTTCCTTGATATATCTGGAGACCGCAGCAGCAGGGGAGAGGTTGGAAGAAACCTTGTCCTTGAGGCTCGGGAAGGACTGTGCAAGCTTCACGAATGCAGGACAGCACGAGCTTGTAAGGAATCCCTTTTCGGCAAGCTCCTCAGCTTCGGAGTAAGCAACCATATCTGCTCCGAGAGCAGCTTCTACAACGTTGCTGAAGCCGAGCTCCTTGATACCGCTGATAACCTGACCGAGCTTTGCGTATCTGAACTGACTTGCGATTGCAGGAGCAAGAACGGCGTAAACCTTATATTCCTGATTATTTGCGCTGCCCTTGATAAGGTTGATAGCGTCGAGGATAAAGGACTTGTCCATGATAGCTCCGAACGGACAGGTATAAACGCATGCACCGCAGGAGATACACTTGTCATTGTCGATTTCTGCGTACTGCTCCTCGCTGATGGAAATAGCCTTGATCTTGCATGCATTTATGCACGGACGGATATGGTTGACAATGGCATTATACGGGCAGACCTTTGCACAGCGTCCGCATTCAATACATTTTGCCTTGTCAATATGAGCCTTTTGCTGAGAGTCAAAGGTTATGGCATTTTTCGGGCAGACGTCCTCGCAGCGGTGAGCCATACAGCCTCGGCATGCCTCCGAGACCTGATATCCTCCCATGGGACATTCGTCACAGGCAATGTCAATAACCTCAATAACATTCGGATTATTCTGATCTCCGCCGATAGCGAGCTTCACACGCTCCTGAAGAATTGCACGCTCCTTGTATACGCAGCAGCGCATGGTAGGCTTAGGACCGGGAGCAATTATTTTCGGGATTCTGAACAGATTGTTGAGCAGAGTGTCATCCCACGCATGACGTGCAACCTCTCTGAGCACTTTATATTTGTGATACTGAACTTTTGTATCGAATTTCCTCATTGAAAATCTCCTTTCAGGATGTACAAATTAAGTATACCAATTAATAAGATTCGTGAGAAATGTAAAATAGGCATGACCGTATATGCAATAAAACATAGCAAATATATGGAAATAAATTGTTGTTTAGCGGGGGGATTTTCGCAGTCTATTGAGGGAGACCCTTTTGAAAAAGGGTCATCCCTCAAACTCCCTCCCTAAAACTTTCAATTAAATTTTCCAGATAGGGGCATGCCCCTATCTGGAAAATTTGAGTTGAAGTCTTTGGAAAGGGGTCTGGGGAAGAACCTTTTTTCAGAAAGGTTTGCCCCAGCAGGTTACGAAGATCCCCCGCTAAACAACAATTTACTTCATTAAAACGATTTTCTTGAGGTGTTGACTTTATGGGGGAAATTGTATATAATTAATATGTATATACTCTCACGATCCGAGCATAATAACAACATTATGTAAACACAGGAGAGTATATATATGAGCAACGAAAAAACATCGCCCGCAAGTGAAACCGAGGAGGCTCTCGACGAGGCAGAGCTTGCTGAACAGCTGGGAAAAACTGTATCCCAGAATGCGAAGCATCTCATTCACTGTCTCACTATAATCGGGCAGATCGAGGGGCATTATGTCCTTTCAGAGCAGAATAAGACCACTAAATATGAGCATATAATCCCGTCGCTTGTTGCAATTGAGCAGGACAGAAGTGTTGAGGGGCTTATGATTATTCTCAACACAGTCGGCGGAGATGTTGAAGCAGGGCTGGCGATTGCCGAGCTTATCGCAGGAATGAAAACTCCGACAGTTTCGCTGGTGGTCGGCGGAGGACATTCGATCGGGGTTCCGCTTGCGGTCAGCGCAAAGCATTCGTTCATAGTTCCGTCGGCGTCGATGACGATTCATCCCGTCCGCATGAACGGTACAGTTCTGGGGGTTCCGCAGACGCTTTCCTATTTCGATAAGATGCAGGACAGAATCATTAACTTTGTTACCGGAAACAGCAGCATCAGGGAGGAAGATTTTCGCAGACTTATGATGAATACTCAGGAGCTTGTGCTTGATGTCGGAAGCGTGGTTGAAGGTTCAAAGGCGGTCGAGCTGGGACTCATTGATGAGCTTGGCGGACTAAGCGACGCTATGCAGTGTCTTTATGATATGATTGAAAATACCGAAAAAAGATATATATGAAAACAGGTTCTAAGCATTGGAGGAATATACATGGCAGAAACGAAAAAAAGCAGTCCGGGCGGAGATAAAAAGCCCTCCGGAGAAAATAAGGCAAAGGGTTCATCGGGCGGAAAAGGTCCGAGAACCTTTACCCCGGGAACTCATAAGTTAAAAGCTCCCGAGCCGAAGAATCAGCAGAATCAGTTCTGGTCGATAGTATTGTTTGCACTTGGCGTAGTAGTGCTTCTTCTCGCCGTTATAGAGGGTGCGGCAGGCTGGAATGGTATACATAATTTCCTGCTTGGAATGTTCGGAATATCAGCTTTTGTATTACCCGTTGTCTTTTTCTACAGTGCAATATCAATAGGACTTGAAAAAGGCAAGGAGGATGTTACAGGACGTGCAGGCTGGGGAGTTGCAATGATCCTGCTTGTTGCATCGGCAATTCAGATAATCGGCGTGGGAAATCTCCCGGGAGAAGGCTTCTTCGGCCGTTTCCCTGCACTCTACGACCAGGGAAAGGATCTGAAGGGCGGCGGTGTACTGAGCATTATTATTGCAGGTCCTCTTCTGAAGCTCTTCGGAACGACCGGGGCGCAGATCATTACGATAATCATGTTTTTCGTTTTCGGAATGCTCATGACAGGCAAGGGTATCATGCAGTTCTTTGAGCTTCTTGCAAGACCGTTTGTGTTCATCTGGAACTGCCTTGAGGGCGTGAAAAATATGCTCACAGGCGGAGATTTCGAGGACGCATTTGACGATGATGACGACGATAACGAAGAGGATGACCAGCCTGTTACGGAAATTCCTGAGTCAGCAGAGGTTCCGCCGATTGAGGAGATTCATCAGGTGAAGAATGAGCCGGAGGCTCCGCCTAGTGAGGAGAGTACTCCTCCTCCCGAGGAGAAAAAGCCCAGATATCATTTTTCAGATAGCCTTTCCAGTCCTGAATTTCTTTTTGACGTTCCGATTCCGGGAGAGAACAGAGCTGAGGACGGCACAAAGCTTCCCGATGAGCCTGTTTTTGTAGATGAAAACGGAATTCCTCAGCCGCCGGTGCAGAGCCTTGAGGAGCTTATTTCTCAGGCGGCAGGACTTCCTCTGCCTTCGGAAAATACTGAGGAGGTTTCTGGAGAAACTCCCGAAGAAGAACCGGAAGAACCGGCAGAACCGCCAAAGCCTGTGTATCAGCTTCCGTCGCTGGAGCTTCTGACTCCTCCCGACGGCAAGTCAAACAGCGAAGAGGCTGCTGCGGAAATGCGCGATAAGGCTGCAACCATCGTAAATACGCTTGACAGCTTCGGAGTAAAGGTGCGTATCAGCGATATCTACAGAGGTCCTGCAATCACCCGGTATGAGATCCAGCCGGGCGCAGGAGTCAAGGTCTCGAAAATCAAGGGTCTTGAGGACGATATTGCGCTCTATCTGGCGGCTCAGGGAGTCCGTATCGAAGCTCCTGTTCCCGGAAAAGCAGCTGTCGGAATCGAGGTTCCGAATACAAACAAGGATATGGTTACTCTGAGAGAGATCCTTTCAGCTCCTGAATTCAAGGAGGCTCAGAGCAAGCTTACATTTGCAGTGGGCAAGGATATCGCAGGAAATGTTGTCCTCGGCGATATTGCGAAAATGCCTCACGTTATTATTGCAGGAACTACAGGCTCGGGTAAATCGGTCTGCACACGCTCGATCATCATGAGTATCCTATATAATGCGACTCCCGACGAGGTAAAGGTGATCCTCATCGACCCGAAAATCGTTGAGTTCAAGATCTTTGAGGGAATCCCTCATCTTCTTATCCCCATTGTCACCGACAGCAAAAAGGCGGCAGGCGCTCTTAACTGGGCTGTAAATGAGATGATGAGAAGATATCAGATGTTCGCCGACGACGGAGCAAACGATATCAAGTCTTATAATGCGCTGGCTGAGAATAATCCTGAGATCGAGAAAATCCCGCAGATCGTCATTTTTATCGACGAGCTTGCCGATATGATGCTTGTTGCCGGCAAGGAGGTCGAGGATTCGATCTGCCGTCTTGCACAGATGGGACGAGCTGCTGGAATGCACCTTGTTGTTGCAACCCAGCGTCCGACTACAGACGTTATCACGGGTCTTATCAAGGCGAATATTCCGAGCCGAATCGCTCTTTCGGTAATGTCGCAGGTAGATTCACGAACAATTATTGATATGGCAGGAGCTGACAAGCTCCTCGGCAACGGCGATATGCTGTATATGCCTATCGGCTCGAGCAAGCCCGTGAGAGTTCAGGGCTGCTTTGCTTCGACAAAGGATATCGAGGCTACACTTAAATTTATTAAAGAACAGGTTCAGGGAGAGTACGATAATGATATCGTTCAGGCGGTTGAAAGTCTTACACCCGTTTCTAAGAACGAGAAGGATGAGTCCGCAGAAACAGCCTATGCCGCAGGAAGCGACGAGGATTTCATCGAGCGTGCGATGGATGTTGCGGTCGATGCAGGACAGCTTTCAACATCAATGCTCCAGCGCAAGCTGAAGCTCGGCTACGCAAGAGCCGCACGAATCATGGACGAGCTTGAGGAACAGGGAATCATCGGTCCGAGCGAGGGAGCTAAGCCAAGAAAGGTTCTCATTTCAAGAATGCAGCTCGATGAAAGACGTGCAAAGAAATCCGAAGAAAATAAGCAGCTGGAGGCTAAATAACGGCAGTAACTCCAAAAGGAGAATATAAATGAGCAACGGTTTTTTACCAATTACCAGACAGGAAATGGACGAGCTTGGAATCAGGCAGTTCGACTACATATATATAACGGGAGACGCTTATGTTGACCATCCGAGCTTCGGAGCAGCTATAGTGACTCGTCTTATCGAGTCGTTGGGCTATACGGTGGGAATCATTTCTCAGCCCGACTGGCGCTCCGATAAGGACTTCAAGCGTTTCGGAGCTCCTAAGTATGCGTTTCTCGTAACATCGGGAAACATTGACTCCATGGTCGCGCACTATACCGCCGCAAAGAAGAAGCGCTCCGACGACGCATATACGGCAGGCGGAATGGCAGGAAAGCGTCCCGACAGAGCAGTTATCGTGTACTGCCGCAGACTTCGTGAGATTTTCGGAGATGTTCCGATTGCAATAGGCGGTCTGGAGGCTTCTCTCCGCCGCTTTGCCCACTACGACTACTGGGACGATGCTGTAAGACCCTCGATTCTTGCCGACAGCGGAGCAGACCTGCTCATGTACGGCATGGGAGAGCATCAGATTACCGAGCTTACCGAGCGTCTCGCAAGGGGAGAAAAAATCTCGGAAATCCACGATATCAGAGGAACCTGCTACCTTACCGAGCCTGTGAATACTCCTCTCGGAGCAGCTCAGTGTCCGTCATTCGAGCAGGTTCGTGACAGCAAAACCGAGTACGCAAAGGCGACGAAAATACAGTACGATTGGCAGGACGAGGTCTACGGAAAAACAATTATTCAGCGTCACGGAAAAATGATGCTGGTTCAGACTCCGCCTGCGCTCAGTCTCACAACCGAGGAGCTTGACCGAATCTACGATCTCCCCTACATGAGGGCGTATCACCCGTCGTATGAGAAGCTGGGCGGTGTTCCCGGAATCGAGGAGGTAAAGTTCTCAGTCACCCACAACAGAGGCTGCTTCGGGTACTGCAACTTCTGCTCGATTGCCCTGCATCAGGGAAGAAGAATTACCTGCCGAAGCGAGGAGTCGGTTCTCAGGGAAGCCGAAAAGCTGACTAAAATGCCAGATTTCAAGGGATATATCCACGATGTCGGAGGTCCGACGGCGAATTTCCGTCATACCTCGTGTGAAAAGCAGCTCTCAAAGGGACTGTGCATGGGAAAGAAGTGTCTTGCTCCCAAGCCATGCCCTGCGCTGAAGGCTGACCACACGGAATATCTGCGGATTCTCAGAAAGCTCCGTAAAATCAAGGGAGTCAAGAGAGTTTTCATCCGTTCGGGTATCCGTTACGACTACCTTATGGAGGACAAAAACGACGAGTTCATGCGTGAGCTGATAAAGCATCACGTCAGCGGTCAGCTAAAGGTTGCGCCCGAGCATTGCTCGGCGGTCGTGCTGGATAAGATGGGCAAGCCGCATATCGAGGCATATAAGGCGTTCCAGAAGCGATTTTACGAGATTACAAAGGGTATCGGCAAGGAGCAGTATCTTGTGCCCTATCTGATGTCGTCACATCCGGGAAGCACGCTGAAAGAAGCAGTGGAGCTTGCGGTGTTCCTTAAAGAGAACAAAATCCGTCCCGAGCAGGTTCAGGATTTCTACCCGACTCCGGGAACTATCTCAACGGCGATGTTCTATACGGAGCTTGACCCGTATACGATGGAAAAGGTTTATGTTCCGAAAACACCGCAGGAAAAGGCAATGCAGAGAGCGCTTCTCCAGTATTTCAAGCCGCAGAACAGGGAGATCGTTATTGAGGCTCTGAAAAAAGCAGGCAGACGTGACCTCATAGGTTCGTCGCCTAAGTGTCTGGTCGAGGACGTTTCGTCAGGAAATTCACGGGGCGGTAAGAATTATTCGGGAAAAGCAAACAGCAGCGGAAGAAAAGGCGGTGAATCCGGATGGCAAAGAAAAGGACAGGGAAAACATACTCCAAAAGCTCCTCAGGGCAGAAATCGCAGAAAGCGAAGCTGATTTCGGGAGTACTGGTGGTTGCAGCGGCGATCGCCGTTACGATACTGGAGCAGAAGGGCTGTATTCCGCTTTCTGAGAATACAGCGGAGGTAAGCGATAATCTTGTCGTGAACTTCATTGATGTCGGGCAGGGCGACTGCATTTACCTCAGCGCAGACGGAGAAAATATGCTCATAGACTGCGGCGAGGCTTCCGAAGCAGAGGCAGTTCTGAGTTACCTTGACAAGCTCGGAGTAAAAAGGCTGGATTATGTTGTTGCGACGCATCCTCACTCCGACCACATGGGCGGTATGAGCGAAATTGTTGAAGCCTGCGACATCGGGGAGGTTATTATGCCGTATCTCGATGACGGCGATATCCCGACTACACGCTATTTCGAGAAATTCCTCGAAGCCTGCGACGAAAAGGGTATTGATATAACAGACGCAGAGGTCGGAGCGACTATCGGAATCGGAGACGCTCAGGCGAAGATTATTGCTCCCAGCAGCAGGGATTACGGCAATGCCAACAACTATTCTGTGGGAATCCTTCTTTCTCACGGCAGCAATGATTTTATTTTCACAGGCGACGCCGAGGCTCTTGCCGAGGAGGAAATGATCGAAAGCGGAATGCTTAAAGAGGTCGAGGTGTACAAGGTCGGACATCATGGCAGCGATACGTCGTCCTCGGAGGAATTTTTGGAAGTCATTTCTCCCGAATATGCCGTTGTGATGTGCGGCGAGGGCAACTCCTACGGGCATCCGCATGACGAGATCGTTGAGAGGATCAGGGAATATACAGATGAAATTCTCCGCACCGATTTGTGCGGAAGTATAGTTATTGAGTCCGACGGAAATGAGCTTGAGATTCGGACGGAAAGGTAAGCTATGATTATTATTGACCGATTTGAGGGGAATATTGCAGTTCTCGAGACCGACGGCGGAATGCTCGAGGCTGAGAGAAGTCTGGTTCCTGCCGAGGCTCAGGAGGGCGATGTGCTCTACTTTGCAGACGGAGCTTATTCCGTGGACAGAGCCGCTACCGAGGAAAGACGTGCTGCAATAAGAGCAAGACTCAGCAGACTTCGGAGGAACGGCAATGACTGATACTATTATAATAGGTGCAGGAGCTGCAGGCTGCTTTGCGGCAATAACTGCGGCGAGATTCGGCAAAAGCGTTCTCATGTTCGAGAAGAATGAGCATGTCGGCAGAAAGCTCCGCATTACGGGCAAGGGACGCTGTAATGTCACGAATAACTGCACCGTTCAGGAGCTGATGAACAATATTCCCGTGAATCCGAGATTTCTGTACAGCGCATTTTCAGGCTTCGATTCTCAGGACACGATGAATTTCTTCGAGGAGCTTGGAGTTCCGCTTAAAACTGAGCGTGGAAACAGAGTTTTTCCCGTAAGCGACAATGCTGAGGATATCGTGAATGCCCTCAGCAGGGAGCTGAAAAGGCTCGGAGTGCGTATAATCCGCAAAAAAGTGCAGAAAATTATCTGTGAGGACGGAGTCTGCAAGGGAGTCCGTGCAGGCGGAGAGGACTACTACTCACAGTCTGTTCTGATCGCCTGCGGAGGGAAATCCTACCCGAACACAGGCTCGACAGGCGACGGATATACTCTTGCTCAGGAGCTTGGACATACGGTAACTCCGCTGAAGCCCTCGCTTGTTCCGATGGTTTCGCCCGACAGATATTGTGCGGAAATGATGGGACTCTCGCTCAGAAACGTTACTCTGAAGCTTTACGACGGCGAGAAGCTCGTCTATACGGAGCTTGGAGAAATGCTGTTCACGCATTTCGGAGTAACGGGACCGCTTGTTCTGAGCGCAAGCTCGCATATTAGAGATATGGCGCCGAACAGATACAAGCTGCTTATCGACCTCAAGCCGGGACTTACTCCCGAACAGCTTGATGCAAGAATCCAGCGTGATTTCGCTGAGAATATCAATCGTGACTTTGTCAATGCGGTCAGAAAGCTGCTGCCGGCAAAGCTCATACCTGTGGCAGTCAGACTTTCAGGAATTGCTCCCGAACAGAAGGTCAACGGCATTACAAAGGAGCAGCGCAGGGCTTTCGGAGCCTTGATAAAGGCATTTCCTGTGAGAATCTCAGGCTTCCGCCCGATTGACGAGGCAATTATCACCAGCGGAGGTATCTGTGTAAAGGAAATCAATCCGAAAACCATGGAATCTAAGCTTGTTCCGGGACTCTTCTTTGCAGGAGAGGTCATAGATGTTGACGCATATACGGGCGGATTCAATCTCCAGATAGCGTTCTCAACTGCGTACAGCGCAGCTTTATATATGTAGTAATTGGAGGGATTCAAACATGAAAACAATTAACGTCGCAATCGACGGTCCTGCGGGTGCAGGAAAAAGCTCAATCGCCAAGGCGGTTTCGGCTGAGCTGGGATACATCTATGTTGATACAGGAGCGCTCTACCGTGCAGTTGCGCTGTTTGTGACCGAGAATAATATTCCTGATGAGGATATTGCAGAGTCTCTCGGCAAGGCGGAGGTCTCACTGAAATTTATCGGAGGAGCTCAGCGTGTTTTCCTCGGAGACAGGGACGTTTCCGATTTAATCAGAACTCCCGAAATCTCAATGGCGGCTTCAAGAACCTCGTCGATTCCTGCGGTGAGAGCGTACCTTTTTGAGACTCAGCAGAAAATTGCCCGTGAGAATAATGTGATCATGGATGGCAGGGATATCGGAACAGTCGTGCTTCCGAATGCTGACGTAAAGATTTTCCTCACGGCTTCCGCAGAGGAGCGTGCAATGCGCCGCTATAAGGAGCTTTCCGAGAAGCCGGGCTGTCCGTGCTACGAGGAGATCCTCAGCGACATAATCGAGCGTGACCATAACGACATGAATCGCAAAACTGCTCCGCTGAAGCAGGCTGAGGACGCAGTTCTTGTGGACACGACCGGAATGAATCTTGAGGAGTCATCCGCTGTAATCAAAAAAATCATCCTTGAAAAGACAAATGGAGGAGAAGCATGATATATCATATTGTAAAGGGACTCGTCCGCTTTGCGTTCGTGCTGGCATATAATCTGAAATACGAGGGCAAGGATAATGTTCCGAAAAAAACGGCTGTGATTTATGCATCCAACCACCGTACAAATGCCGACCCTCCGCTTCTTGCGGTGGGAACGTACGGAAAGTTCGCTTTCATGGCTAAGGAGGAGCTTTTCAGAAATAAGCTCTTCGGCTGGCTTATCCGCAGGCTGGGAGCGTTCCCCGTTTCCAGAGGAAAGGGCGACATGGGAGTCATTGACACCGCAGTGGAGCGTCTCGGTGCAGGACGCAGTCTCATGATCTTCCCTGAGGGAACACGCTCAAAGGACGGAAAGGTTCACCGCGGACACACCGGAGCTGCTCTCATTGCCGCCCGCACCGGAAATCAGATCATCCCCGTCGGAATAGTTTTCGGAGAGAAGCTGAAATTCCGCTGCAGAATCACTGTGAAATACGGCAAGCCGATCAATCCGTCGGACTACTGCGATATCTGCGACGAGCCTAATCCGAGACAGCTGGTAAGACTGAAAAACGCTTACATGGCGGAAATTACAAGGCTCGTCGAGGGCGAGCCTCTTCAGGAGGAAAAAGCTGTATCCGAGGTGAAAGGAAATGAGTAAGGTTACCGTTGCGAAATCCGCAGGCTTCTGCTTCGGAGTGGACAGAGCAGTGAAAATGGTCTACGGGGAGCTTGAGAAGAATACCAAAGTAGCAACTCTGGGGCCGATCATACATAATCAGGATGTCGTGAACGACATGAAAGCAAAGGGAGCACGAATCATTGATTCTGTGGACGAGCTTGAGCCGGACGAGACTGTTGTGATCCGCTCTCACGGAGTCGGCAGGGACGTCTATGAGCAGATCGCTCAGAAGGGAAACAAGATGCTCGACGCAACGTGTCCGTTCGTCTCAAGGATCCATAAAATCGTCGCAGAAAAGAACGCTGAGGGCTGCTTCATTCTCATTGCCGGAGATTCCAAGCACCCCGAGGTGCAAGGAATCGTTGGTCATTGTGACGAAAATTGCCTTGTTTTCAAGGACAATTTTGAGCTAAAAGACTTTTTTGAAAAAAAATATATAAATTTGAAAAAAAAGGTTGCAATTGTCTCGCAAACGACGTATAATATAGTAGTATGGGGAGAGTGTTTAAAGGTGATTCCCAAAGACGATCCCGATGTCGTTATTTTTGATACTATTTGCAACGCTACCGATGCAAGACAGTCTGATGCACGAAAACTTGCTCAGTGCTCAGACCTTATGCTCGTCGTGGGAGGACGGCACAGTTCAAATACCGTGAAACTGTTTGAAGTGTGCAGCAAATATTGCAAAACCTATCACATCGAAAACGCTGACGAGCTTCTCGCTTTACATCTTCCCGCTGCTGAAAAAATCGGCATTACTGCCGGTGCTTCTACACCGGCTTATATAATTAAGGAGGTACAAACCAACATGACAGAGAATGTAAATCTCACAACAAATCAGGACGAGGAGATCAACTTCGCAGAAGCCCTCGATCAGTCCTTCAAGAAAATACATACAGGAGAGAAGGTTAAAGGCATAGTAGTTGCTGTTAACAATACAGAAGTTATCGTAGACCTCGGTACAAAGCACACCGGCTATGTTGCACTCGACGACCTCACAGATGATCCGGCTAAGAAGCCTGCTGACATTGTAAGCGTCGGCGACGAAATCGAACTTGTTGTAATCAAGGTAAACGATCAGGAGGGTACTGCTACTCTTTCCAAGAGAAAGGTTGACGAGCAGGCTGGCTTCGAGAAGATCGTTAAGGCTAAGGAAGAGGGAACTGTTCTTGAGGGTACAGTTCAGCACGTTGTAAACAAGGGCGTTACACTCAGCGTTTACGGTGTAAGAATCTTTATCCCCGCTTCACAGACAGGTCTCCCCAGAGGCGCAGAGCTTGAGCAGCTCCTCAAGAAGAAGGTTGAGTTCAAGATCATCGAGGTTACAGAGGGCAGAAAGCGCGCTGTAGGCTCAATCAAGGAGGTTCTCAACGCTAAGAAGGAAGAGGCTAAGGCTAAGTTCTGGGAAGCTGCTGAGGTAGGTGCAGTTTACACAGGCGTTGTTAAGTCACTCACAAGCTTCGGCGCATTCGTTGACCTCGGCGGAATCGACGGAATGGTTCACATTTCCGAGCTTTCATGGAAGAGAATCAAGCACCCCAGCGAGGTTGTAAGCGTTGGCGATACTCTTGAAGTATACATCAAGGATCTCGACAAGGAAGCTAACAGAATCTCTCTCGGCTACAAGAAGACTGAGGACAACCCTTGGGAGATCTTCAAGGCTAACTACAATGTAGGCGATGTTGTTAAGGCAACTATCGTTTCTATCACTTCATTCGGCGCTTTCGCTCAGATTATCGACGGAGTTGACGGTCTTATCCACATCTCTCAGATCGCTGACAAGAAGGTTGAAAACGTTAAGGACATCCTCTCTGTAGGTCAGGAAGTTGACGTTAAGATCATCGACATTGATATCGAGGCTAAGAGAATCAGCATCTCTATCCGTGCTCTTCTTGAGGACGCTGCTGATGAGGCTGAGGACGAAGCTGCTGACGACGCTGAATAATTCGTTTTTTCAGTAATAAAGGACTGTACCTTGCGTACAGTCCTTTTTGTTTGGAGGTAGATTTATGATTTTCAATCCGCTGTATTACTGTCCCGCTGAGGCTAATCGGCTGAAAAACGGGGAGAAGTTCAGCAAGCTCTCAGCAACTGAACAGACTGAGCTGAACAGGGCTGTTTTCGAGAAAAAGCTCGCCGAATATGACAGCACGTCAAAGAAGCTCTATGACGAGCACGATAAAATTTACGGCGTTCATGTGGGACTGCTTCTCGTGATTTTTCTGATTGCCGGAGTGCTGGTTTATCTCTTGTTCACAGACAGATTTCGTGCACTTTATCTCACGGTTCCTGTTCCGATCATTGCCGCCGCAATTGTAACCTCAGTCATATCGGAGAAGCGTAAAAAGAAGTACCTCGAGTATCTTCTCGGGGACTATCAGCCTGTTTGCACGGAGCTTGACGAGAATGACCTGCGTGAGGCTGGCTTCCTCGGCAGGCTTACTGTCGGAAATATGGAGTATTTTAAACTTGGTAATGTTCCTCACAGTGTCATTCACGGAATAGACCTGAGCGACAGACGCCAAAAATGTAAGAGTTATCTGTTCAGTTCTTGTGTGTGTGCGTACTGCGGAGAGCAGATAAATAATGAAGATATTCTTATTGATTCCTCAAAGGGGAACGCAATATGCCCCGTATGCAAAGCACCGATGATAGTTCCGTGCTATAAGGAGATCCCGGATGAGACTGTTGAGAAGCTTGTGCGTTACTGGACAACGGTTGAGCAGATCAGTTGTCAATTTTTGAGACGCTAAATTGTGCAAAGTGCTCAAAAAATATAAAAACTCTGTTATCTGCTTGACAAATGGATAATAATATTGTAAATTTAAAGTGTATAGGTGTGGATAATTACACCAAAATTTATTGAGAGGGGAAATTTTTTATGAGATTCAGTAAAATTGCTGCTGCGGTTTCATCACTCGTAATTGCTTCGGGTATGGCTGCTTACGCTCCGCAGCAGAATACTGTCACAAATGCAAATGCTGAAGCTTCATCCAATTATAATTATGCCGAAGCTTTGCAGAAGTCAATGTTCTTCTACGAGGTTCAGCAGGCAGGCGAGCTTCCTGAGTGGAATGAGGTTTCATGGCGTGCCGACTCCATGTTAAAGGAGGATGGAACAGATGCCGATGTAATTCCCGGAGGCTGGTTCGATGCCGGCGACCACCTCAAGTTTACGCTTACCAATGCGTATACAGCTTCTGTACTGGCATGGGGTCTTATCGAGTACGAGGACGCAGTCAAGGAAGTTGGACTTTATGAGTCATACCTCCAGAACCTCAAATGGGGTCTTGATTATGTAGCTGCGTGCGACCTCGGTGACAGCGTTATCGGTACTATAGGTGACGACGCTTTCGACCATGTATGGTATGGAAGTCCTGAGGTTTATATCAGAAAGTTTAACCTCAAGAGCGGTTCAGAGGACAGACCTTACGATACCATTACTTGTACAACAACTGTTGCGGAAATGGCGGCTGCTCTTGCCGGAGGATATATCATCTTCAAGGACAGCGACCCTGAGACTGCGAATAATTATCTTGAACACGCTGTAAGTCTTTTCGAGCTTGCAAATGAAACCTGGAGCAACGACGACATGGGCGTTCAGGAGAAGTATTACAGCACAAAGCATAATTCCGGTACTGACAACTTCGTTGACGAGCTCTTCTATGCGGCAAACTGGATGTATATGGCTACAGGCGATCAGGCTTACCTTGATAAGTGCGAGAGTGATTATATCCCGATTTTCCCGCTTGAAAACCAGTCAACCAGCCGAAAGTATACATGGGGCTTCTGTTGGGATGACACAACTCAGGCAGCTGCACTCCTCTATGCTCAGAATACAGGCAAGCAGGAGTGGATTGACCACGTTTCACATCACCTCGATTACTGGATGGACGGCTATGGCGGCAAGGTAGTAAATAAAACTCCTGACGGACTTTCTCACCTTGACCAGTGGGGAAGCCTGAGATATGCTGCAAATACCTCATGGATTGCATTCCTTGCCTGCGATACTATCTTTGCAGATGATGCTGCTCTCTGCGAGAAGTACAATACATGGGCAAAGTCACAGATGGATTATGCTTTCGGCGACAATGACCTCGGACTTTCCTACGTTGTTGGTATGGGCGAGAAGAATCCTGTGAACATCCACCACAGAGGTGCTTCCGGTATCTATGATGACCACTGGAATCAGCTCGGTGAAGAGCCTTCAGAGGGCGAGTACTGGCAGACAGAATATGCACACGTTCTTTACGGTGCGCTCGAGGGCGGTCCGAACCAGGATGGCTCATTCAATGATTCCAACGGTTCATATACAAACACTGAGGTTGCTATCGACTACAACGCAGGCTGGACAGCTGCTCTCTGCGCTATGGTTGAGGACTACGGCGGAGAGATTCTCGCTGACTTCCCTCCGACAGAGGAGCCTAAGTGGGCTGAGTGGGAAATTGCTGCAACTCTCAACGGCAGCGGAAACAGCTACACTGAAATCAAGGCTTGGGCTATGAACCACACTGCTTGGCCGGCAAGAGTAGAGAAGAATATTTCTTACCGCTACTACTTCGACGTTTCTGAAGTCCTCGCAGCAGGACTTTCAGTGGATGATATTACTGTAAAGAGCAACTCACAGCAGTATCAGGAAGGACAGCAGGGTTATGCAACTGTTACAGGTCCATACAAGTACGAGGGAGACGCAAGCGGAAACACATATTACGCTCTCATTCAGTTCGAGGACGGCAGAGCTATCCAGCCTACCGGACAGAGCGAGCATAGAGACGAGGTGCAGTTCAGAATTTCCATCCCGGATGCGATCAATGGTCAGTCGACTGCCGGTGCTTGGGATCCGACAAATGACTGGTCGTATGAGTCAATTCCCGACGCTCCTAACAACCTCCTCGCTGATGAGGCACTCAATGACCATATTACAATGTATGTAGACAACGTTCTCGTATGGGGTACAGAGCCGGACGGAACAACTCCCGATGACGTACAGCCTTCAACAGATCCGACTACAGAGCCGACAACTGCTCCCACAACAGAGGCAGATGATGATATTCTTTACGGTGACGCTAATCTCAGCGGAGTTGTAGAGATCTCCGACGCAGTTAAAATTATGAGCTACGTTACAGATAAGGAAAAATATCCGCTCAGCGACGCTGAAATGAATGTTGCTGACGTATATCAGCGCGGCGACGGTATCAGTAATATGGACGCTCTCGCTGTTCAGAAGAAGCTTGCTCAGCTGATAACAGGGCTTCCGGAATCAACGTATGTAACAACATAATACAAATTTACAAAACATTCAAGAGGAGGCCTTGCGTCTCCTCTGTTTTTTACATAAATTTGTCTGAAATGCACAAAAATCACTCCTTGGTATTAGGAGAATGCACGAAATTCTGGAAATCTATTTACTTTTTTTTCAAGATATAATATAATAATGAATGAAAGGTGAGCTATCGGTGCACGCTGCGTGACAGCACTTGCCTTTCATATAAATTAAGGTATAACCGCAATGTTTGCACTGGCATTGCGTTATAATTGTTCATCTAATATATTTTTTAAACTTTCAGGGAGGGTACAATAATGCACAAGAAAATGGTAAAAGCAATTACCGGTAGCCTTATGGCTGCAACAATGGCTGCTACTACAGCTGCTGCTTTTGTTGCTCCTATGAGCGCTTCTGCAGGTAACTGTCTCGGTCAGAACGACTTCGATGATGGAGTTGGTCTTCCTTGGCATACTTGCGTAACACAGCCTGCTAAGCAGACATTTGAAATCGCTGACGGTGTTTACAGAACTACTATCGACAACGTTGGTGGTGTTGCAAACGGCGCTGAGTCAAGATGGGACGTTCAGTTCAGACACAGAAGCCTCCACATCCACTCAGGTCATACATACAAGATCAGCTTTGATATCAACTCAACTGCTGACGGTGAGCTTGCTACTCATCTTGCTGACCTTGCTGGTGAGAACCCCCAGTGGCTCAGTAACCACGGCGGTACACAGGCTTGGAACTACACAAACACAAGCTGCGGCAGCTGTCCTAACGGTCACGGCCAGAGCAGCGGTAACATCAAGATCAAGAAGGGTGACAACCACTTCGAGTCAGAATTCACAGCTACAGGCACTATTGAAGTTGCTGAGTGGGCATTCCACTACGGCGGTGCTGGTGAGTTCCAGGATAAGGACTGCTTCCCGGTTGGCACAACTCTCGAATTCGATAACATGAAGCTCGAGTGCGTATCCTGCGGCGATACTTTCAAGAGCAAGGAAGAGACACCTTGTCTTTGGGATACTTCAAATGAGCTCGGTGTTGTTACAGCTAGAAACGACGTAAGAATTAACCAGCAGGGTTACTTCACAAACCTTTCAAAGAAGGCTACTTACGCTACAGATGAGGCTATTTCTTCACCTGTATCTTATGTAATCAAGAACTCCAGCGGTACTGTTGTATACGAGGGCACAGCTGAGTCAGGCTCTGTAAAGGATACAGATTCAGGCGAGTACGTTCAGATCCTCGACTTCACAGACGCTGATATTCCTGAGGGCGACGGCTACTACATCGAGGTAGACGATGCTCACACATGGACAAACGAAAAGACTGGCGAAACATTTGACATGCACATCAGCCATCCTTTCGCTATCAACAACAATATCTATGACGGCATGCTCAAGAACGCTCTCAACTACTACTATCAGAACCGTTCAGGTATTGATATTGAAGAGAAGTACATCACTTCTGGTGATACAAAGACTCTCGCTCACGAGGGCGGTCATGCTCCTTCAGATATGGCTTACGTTCAGTCTGAGTGGGTACCGTCATATGCAGGTGTATTTGATGGTGACAAGACATACCAGATCGACTGCTACGGCGGTTGGTATGATGCTGGTGACCACGGTAAGTACGTTGTAAACGGTGGTATCTCTGTATGGACACTCCAGAACATCTATGAGTGGTCTAAGGCTCAGGGCACAGATTCAAAGTTTGCTGATGGCAAGACTATGGCTATTCCTGAGCAGACAAACGGCAAGCCTGATATCCTCGACGAGGCTAGAGTAGAGCTTGAGTGGATGATCGACAGCATGGTTGTTAAGTCAGCTGATCCTTACTATGGTAAGTATGCAGGCATGGTTTACCACAAGATGCACGACCATAAGTGGACAGGACTTGCTACAAAGCCTTATGATTATCAGGATGAGTGGGGCACAACTCGTATTGTTAAGCCACCGTCATACGCTGCTTCACTGAACCTTGCTGCTGCTGCTGCACAGGCTGCACGTCTCTGGAAGGGCATTGATGATACATTCGCTGCTAAGTGCCTCACAGCTGCTGAGAACGCTTACAAGGCAGTTAAGGATAACTATGCTGCTTACGACGAGGCTAAGGATAAGGATAACCCGAATTCACTCTACGCTCCTCTCGACCAGGCTATCGGCGGCGGTGCTTACGGTGATAACTACGTTGATGACGATATGTACTGGGCAGCTTGTGAGCTTTACGCTACAACAGGCGACGCTTCATACTACAATGACCTCAAGGGATATAACAATCCTAACAATGATCTCGGAACTGATAAGGCATTCAGCCTTACAACATCACTCGGTGGTGGTGAGAACAGCGGTTCATTCAGCTCATTCAACTGGGGCTGTACAGCTGGTCTCGGTACTCTGACACTTTACCTCAACAAGGACAACAGCGCTCTCACAAGCCTTACAGCTGAGAACGTAGCTACAATTGAGTCCTCTATCGTTGCTGCTGCTCAGGCTTACGTTGATAAGGAAAATGAGCAGGGTATGGGTATTCCTTACCAGAGCACAACATTCCAGGATGCTATCAACATCGGTGAAGGCATCGACGTTTACGGTTATGAGTGGGGTTCAAACTCATTCGTTGTAAACAACGCTATCGTTATGGCTTATGCTTACGACATCAAGGGCACTAACGAGTTCATCAGCGGTGTATCTACTGCTATGGACTACATCCTCGGACGTAACGCTAACGGTATCTCTTATGTAACAGGCTACGGCGAGTATGCTTACTCACGTCCTCACCACAGATACTGGTCATATGAGCTCGACAACACATTCCCGATGGCTCCTGCTGGTGTAATGTCAGGTGGTCCCGGACAGGGTCTCCAGGATCCTTACGTTGCTGGTCTCGGCTACGACAGAGATACTGCTGCTCCTCAGACATGTTACGTTGACTCTATCGAGGCTTGGTCTGTAAACGAGGTTACAATCAACTGGAACGCTCCGTTCGCTTGGGTTGTTTCATTCCTCGAGGACGAGGCTGCTGACGCTCCCGAGCCGGGTCAGGATCCTACAGATGATCCCGGTACTTCAGATTCAGATCTTGAAGTTACTCTCTGGGGTGACGCTGACTGCAACGGCGTAGTTAATATCAACGACGCTGCTGTAATCATGAGCTATGTTTCTAACAGAGAAGCAAGCCCGATCACAGCTCAGGGCTTAGTGAATGCTGACGTTTACCAGAACGGTGACGGACTTTCCAACATGGATGCTCTCTCAGTTCAGAAGAAGCTTGCACAGCTCATTGCTGAACTTCCTGAGTCTTAATTAAACAAAATTTAAGGGATGCAGAAATGCATCCCTTTTTTTGTAATTTAAAACATCAGCTGCGGAAAGTCAGGCAGTTGCAGCAGAGCAAAAGAAAAGGCATCCCGAAGGATGCCTTTTTTATACTTTAATCAAACACCGTACTTTGTTGTAGCAACCGGAACTCCGGGGCCCATAGTAGATGTAACTGTGCAGGACTTGAGGTAAGTACCCTTAGCTGCAGCAGGCTTAGCCTTAACGATAGCTTCCATAAGAGTATTGAAGTTCTCCTCGAGCTTTTCAGCGCCGAAAGAAGCCTTGCCGATAGGGCAGTGGATAATATTTGTCTTATCAAGACGGTACTCGATCTTACCAGCCTTAGCCTCAGTAACAGCCTTAGCAACGTCAGGAGTAACAGTACCAGCCTTCGGGTTAGGCATAAGACCACGAGGTCCGAGAACCTTACCGAGACGACCAACGAGACCCATCATGTCAGGTGAAGCAACAACAACGTCGAAGTCCATCCAGTTTTCCTTCATGATCTTGTCAACGAGATCCATACCGCCAACATACTCAGCGCCGGCAGCCTGAGCAGCCTCATACTTATCTTCCTTACAGAAAACGCACACTCTAACGTTCTTACCAGTACCGTTAGGGAGAACTACAGCGCCTCTAACCTGCTGGTCAGCGTGTCTTGAGTCAACGCCGAGACGAACGTGTGCTTCGATTGTTTCATCAAACTTAGCCTTTGCGTTCTTGCAAACTAAGTCAAGAGCCTCAACGGACTCATAAAGCTTTGCAGAATCAACAGCCTTTGCGCTGTCAACATATTTCTTGCCGTGTTTCATTATATTTCCTCCTATTTAAGTGGTAATACCGGGAGCTTAGACGCTTACCCGATTAGCGGAATTTTCCTCCCACCATGAGAAGTCAGAATAAGAACCGAGGTTCTTTATCTTCATTCAAAAAATTAATTAGTCAACAACTACAACGCCCATTGAACGAGCTGTACCTGCGATCATGCTCATAGCTGCCTCGAGAGAACCAGCATTGAGATCGGGCATCTTCTGCTCAGCGATCTTCTGGAGCTGCTCCTTAGTGATGTTAGCAACCTTGTTCTTGTTGGGAACACCGGAACCGCTGTTGATATTGCAAGCCTTCTTGATAAGAACTGCAGCGGGCGGAGTCTTAGTGATGAAAGTGAAAGAACGGTCAGCGTAAACTGTGATAACAACAGGGATAATCATACCGATGTCGTTCTTAGTTCTCTCATTGAATTCCTTTGTGAATGCCATGATATTAACGCCGTGCTGACCGAGTGCCGGACCAACAGGCGGTGCAGGAGTAGCCTTTCCTGCTGCGATCTGAAGCTTAATGTAGCCAACTACTTTCTGTGCCATGTATTCGCACCTCCATAAATGTGGTAAATGGCGAGATAAGAATTATTTTATCTCTCCCACTGAAATCCCATGCGGATTTCTTTTTGACCTGAACTAATCCTCCACGAGGACGACCTGATTGATAGGAAGAGTCGTGGGGGTTTCTCGACCGAACATTGAGACGAGAACGTCAACAGTTTTATCGTCGAGATTAATGCTCTGTACGACGCCAACGAAGCCGTCCATAGCAGTACCTGAAATACGAACGTGGTCGCCCTCCTTGAAGTTGACCTCGATAGAGGAAACCTCGATGCCGAAGAGCTGCTTAACCTCTTCATCTGACAGGGGAGTAGGCTCTGAAGCAGGACCTACGAAGCCTGTACAGCCTCTTGTATTTCTGACAACGTACCATGAATCGTCCGTGACGACCATTTTCAGCAAAACGTAACCGGGATAAGTCTTACGCTCAATTTCCTTAGTCTTGCCGTCGGTGATTTCGGTCACCATTTCAGTAGGAACTCTAACTTCCTGGATAAGATCATGAAGCTTACGGTTTTCGACAACCTTTTCAATATTCTGAGCAACCTTATTTTCGTAGCCCGAATAGGTATGAATGACATACCACTTTGCTGCTTCTGACATTACAAATCCTCCTTAGATTTCCTGTTTTAGTGGTTATAGACAAGATCCATCAGCTTGAGGAAGCCTGCATCAAGCAGACCAACCAGTGCTGCTGCCATAGCAACGACAGCGACAACAACAGCAGTGTTGTTAACGACAGTTTTCTTTGACGGCCAAACCACTTTCTTGAATTCGCTTTTTAAGTCCTTGAACCATTTAGAAACCTTACCGGGCTTCTTCTTAGTGGACTTTTCCGAAGTTGTATTTTCTTTATCCTTAGCCATAATACCCCTCCGAATTACTTAGTTTCCTTGTGAAGAGTGTGTTTTCTGCAGAACTTGCAATGCTTATTCATTTCGAGTCTGTCAGGGTCATTCTTCTTGTTCTTCTTGGAAACATAGTTGCGCTGCTTGCACTCTGTACAAGCTAAAGTAACCTTTACTCTCATATCGGCACCTCCTGAAATAGTACTTCTTCCGCTTCACGGCGGAAGGTAGGTTGTTTGCCTCCCTCAAAAATCGGGGCAAAAAAATAAACCCCTAATGAGGTACTATAATTATAACACTTCCCCCTGAGCTTGTCAAGGCTTTTTTTACGATTTTTTGGGATTTTTCGCAAAAAACCTGATTTAGTGAGCTGCAGATGCTGGCAATAAGAAGCTTAATAAGTAGGGGCACTCACCGACTGCTACTAATTTAATATATTATATTGAATGCGATGAGAATAGCCCGGACAGCAGAATGTGTCCGGGCTTTCTTTTACTTAAGGAGACCGAGAAGTACATTGCATCCACCAGCAACCCAAAAGCAAGCGAAGCACCATGTTGATAACATTCAAGTTTCCTCCTCTCAAATATTATAACGGTTTACCGTTAACCATATGATATCACATTTTTCTGAAAAAGTCAACGGTTTACCGACAATCATTTTGTACAAAAAATGGTATTATAATTTATGAATATTGAACATGGAGGAGGAATCGGATGAATATTTCGTGTGCGGTAGCGGAGAGGATACTTGAGCTTTGCAAAGCGAAGGGTCTGACAGTGAATAAATTATCGACTATTTCCGGGGTTACGCAGTCTACTGTAAACGATATCGTCAACCACAAGGCGAAGAACATTGGCATTGTGACGATAAAAAAGCTCTGCGACGGTCTG